>CBJLKR010000020.1:0-17624 GCA_966423695.1 uncultured bacterium
CACAGCCATCCCAACCATCCCGCTGAGCCGTCGGTGTTCGACACGGAGCGGTCCTGGGAGAGCTACGTGTACGTGATCGTCTCCGTGCGTGACGGCGAGCCGGCGGACATGAACGCATTCGTCGCCGAGAAGGACCGCGGCCCGATGCGCCGCGAGCCGCTCGAGGTCGTCGAATAGTCGAGGCAGGGCCGTCGCAGGTGCGGTGGCTCAATCGCAACGTCCTCGGCATCGGCCTTGCCGACCTGGCCGCGGACGCGAACTACGAGATGGTGCTCGCCGTCCTGCCGCTGTTCATCACCGCGGGCCTTGGCGCGCCGGTGATCGCGGTGGGCCTGGTCGAGGGGATCGCCGACGGCTCGTCGGCCGCGGTCAAGGTGTGGAGTGGCTGGTACAGCGACCGCATCGAGTGGCGGAAGTCGCTCGCGGCCGGTGGCTACGCGGCGACCGGCGCCGGCTTCGCGCTGCTGGTCGCGGTCGCCACCTGGCCGCAGGTGATCGTCGCCCGCGCGTTCGCGTGGGTGGGCCGTGGAGCGCGGCAGCCGATCCGCAACGCGATGCTCGCGGGCTCGGTCGAGAAGAAGGACCTCGGCAAGGCTTTCGGCTTCCACGAGGCGCTCGACACCGCCGGCGCCCTGATCGGTCCCGCGGTCGCGTTCACGCTGCTCGCCACGGGGCACGGGTTCCGGACCGTGTTCTGGGTGGCGATCATGCCCGCGGTGCTGGCTTTCGCCGCGTTTGCCGTGCTCACACGCGACCCACGACGCGGCAGGCCGCGGGCCAAGCCGCCCGACTTCAAGCTACCGGCGCCGTTCTGGCGGCTCATGGTGCCCATCGCGATCTTCGGCACGGGAAACTTCGCGACCGCGTTCTTCACGCTGCGCGTGGTCCAGATGCTCCAGCCGGAGCTCGGCCGCCCGATGGCCATCGCGGCCGCGGTTGCTTTCTACCTCGCCCACAACGCGGTGGGCACCGCGGTCTCGTTCCCGGCCGGCTCGCTCGCCGACCGCGTCGGCAAGGCGCCCGTCCTCGCGGCCGCGTACGCCACCTTCGCGCTCGCCTGCGTGGTCGGCGCGCTTGGGCATGGCTTTGCCGCCGTGGCGGTGCTGGCGGTACTGGTGGGCGCGGAGTCGCCCGTGGTGTCCGCGGTCGAGGGCTCTCTGTCGGGCACGCTGGTCGAGGAGCCCAAGCTCGGGACCGCGTTCGGGGTCGTCAACGGGATCAACGGAGCAGGCGACCTCGCCTCGAGCGTGCTCGCGGGCCTCCTCTGGATGGCAAACCCAGCGGCCGCGATGGGCTTCGGCGCCGTCCTGTCGGCGGGCGCGTCTGCAATCCTTTGGGCGTGGCGCGACCGGTTGTTGCCATCGTCGGCCGGCCGAACGTAGGCAAATCGACACTTTTCAACCGCGCGATCGGCTGGCGCAAGGCGATCGTCGACCCTCAGGCCGGCCTCACTCGTGATCGGCTCTACGGCGTCGCAGAGTGGCGCGGGCGCGAGTTCACGGTCGTCGACACCGCGGGCCTGGACCTCGACGGGCGAGAAGATCCATCGCGTGCGGCGATCGAGGCGCAGACGAAGGTCGCGATCGACCAGGCCGACGCGATCATCTTCCTGCTCGACGTCCGCCAGGGCCTGACGCCGCTCGACCGCGACATCGCGCAGATGCTGCGCCGCTCCCGGCGCAACGTGGTCGTCGTCGCGAACAAGGCCGACTCGCCGAACGACCCTCACTTCGCGCACGAGCTGCTCGCGCTTGGCTTCGACGAGCCGTCGCTCATCTCGGCCCAACACGGCCTTGGCGTCGGCGACCTGCTCGACCGCGTCCTCGAGATCCTCCCTCCGGCTGAGGCGGCCGGCGAGGAAGGCCAGGCCGACCGGCTGGCGATCATGGGCCGGCCCAACGTCGGCAAGTCATCGTTGCTCAACGCGCTGCTGGGCGACGAGCGCGCGCTGGTCAGCCCGACGCCGGGCACGACGCGCGACCCGACGGACACCGAGATGACGTTCGACGGCGTGCCGGTCGTCCTCATCGACACCGCCGGCATTCGGCGCAAGTCCTCGAGCCGCGACCGGCTCGAGCGGTACAGCCTCCTCCGCGGCATCCATGCGATGGAACGAGCGGACGCGGTGCTGCTGGTCGTCGAAGCCTCGGCGGGCGTGCTCGCCCAGGACCAGCACGTCGCCGGGTATGCGCTCGAGGCGGGAAAGGGCCTGGTGATCGTGGTCAACAAGATCGACCTGGTCGAGCCGGCGATGCGCAAGCCAGCGCACTGGCGCAAGGCGCTCGCCTCTGAGTTCAAGTTCGCGACGTTCGCGCCGGTGGTCGCCGTCTCGGCGAAGACCAAAGAAGGGATCGGGTCGGTCATTCCCACAGCCCTCGAGGTGGTCGGCCAGCGGCGGATCAAGATGCCGCCCAACGAGCTCAACAAGGTCCTGCGCGCGGCGTTCGAGGAGCACCCGCCGCCCTCGTTCAAGGGAAAGCGGCTGCGCCTCAGCTACGCGACGCAGTCCAAGGGTGACGAGCCCACCGTCGTGCTGTTCGTCAACGACACGAACCTCTTGCACTTCTCGTACCGCCGTTATCTCGAGAAGAAGGTCCGAGACCGGTTCGGGCTGGTCGGAAACCCGCTGAAGCTGGTGCTGCGCGCGGCAAAATAGCCGCCTCTTACAGTTCCATGACAGATGTAAGACACGCGGCTGATCGCGCGGTGATCAATTTGTCGACATGGGCACAGCCTTGAGCTCGAAGATCCTGGTCGTCGACGACGAGAAGCACATCGTCGAGCTCGCCCGCCTGTATCTCACGCGCGAGGGCTACGAGGTCGAGGGAGTGGGGGACGGGGCCCAGGCCATCGCGCGCTTCGGGCAGGTGAAGCCCGACCTGGTCATCCTCGACATCATGCTGCCGGGCACGGACGGCCTCACGATCTGCAAGGAAATCCGCAAGCAGAGCCAGGTGCCGATCATCATGCTGACCGCGCGCGACGAGGTCACGGACAAGGTCGTCGGCCTCGAGGTCGGTGCGGACGACTACCTCACCAAGCCGTTCCATCCACAGGAGCTCGTGGCCCGGGCCAAGGCGTTGCTGCGGCGCGCGCGCACCGAGCCAGATCAGCCGAAGCTCGTCCGCGCGGGCAAGCTCGAGGTCGACATCGAGCGGCACGAGGTCCGCTTCGGCAGCGAGCGCGTGCAGCTGCGGCCCAAGGAGTTCGATCTGCTCGCGCTGCTCGCGCGCCATCCAGGCCGCGTGTTCCAGCGCAGTGAGCTGCTCGACCTGGTCTGGGGCTACGACTTCCCCGGCTACACGCGCACCGTCGACGTGCACATCCAGCAGGTGCGGGAGAAGCTCGCCGCCGCCAAGGTCACCGACCCGAGCATCCAGACGGTATGGGGCGTCGGCTACCGGCTGGAGCTGGCAGGCAGCTGACACTGCGCCTCCGTCTTCTCGCCGCCGCCGCGGGCATCGTCGCCGTCAGCCTGCTCCTCGCCGGCGCGCTGACCTGGGTCCTTGTCCGCGACCTGGAGTTCCAGAGCGTGCAGGACCAGCTCGACCGGCAGATCATGAACGCGGCGGCTGCCGTTCGGGCCCAGGAGTGCGTCGTCCCGCAGGCGGGGACCGGCGCGTGCCGGCCGGCGGATCCGAACCTGTACCGCGAACGCCTGAACTCGGGCGCGGCGCGCCTGGCAGGCGGCCGGCTGCTGCTCCTCGACAACCAGCGCGTGGTCATCTATGACAGCGCCGCCGGCGACGCGGTCGGCACGCAGATCGAGCTGACGCCGTCGACACGCTTCGCCAACGTGCTGGAGGCGCGCGCGACGCTCGGGGACCAGGACTACCTCGCGGCCGCCGTCAAGCTTCCCGGCAAGCGAGTCGACCCGCTCGGCGCCGCGTACGTGGCGCTGGCCCAACCGCAGGCCTTCGTCGCGGCCGCCGCGGCCGGCGACCTCGCCAAGAGGCTGCTCGAAGCCGCCGGGGCCGCGCTCGTCGTCGCCATGCTGCTCATCCTCCTCGTCAGCCGCTCGGTGACCCGGCCGTTGACCCAGCTTGGAGAGGCCGCCGAGGACGTGGCTGCCGGCAACTACTCGCGCCGCGTCAGCATCGCCGGTCAGGACGAGATCGGAATGCTCGGGTCGGCATTCAACCGGATGGCCGAAGCCGTCGAACGCGCGCGCAAGGTGCAGAGGGACTTTCTCGCCAACGTATCGCATGAGCTCAAAACGCCGCTAACGAGCCTGATCGGGTTCAGCCAGGCGCTGGTCGACGGGAGCCTGCAGACCGAAGGCGAGCGCATGCGCGCGGCGACGATCGTGCACGAGGAGTCGGAACGCGTGCTCCGGATGGCGCAGGAGCTGCTCGACCTTGCACGCGTCGAAGCAGGGTCGATATCGATGCACATCAGCGCCGTCGACCTCGGCGGTCAGCTGGAGCAGGAGCTCGAGATCGTCAAGCCGCGCGCCTGCGCGCGCTCGCTGGCGCTCGCCCTCAACGTCCCCAGCGATGTCCCGCCGGTCGCGGCCGACCCCGAGCGCCTCCACCAGATCCTCGACAACCTTCTCGACAACGCGGTGAAGTACGCGCCCGAAGGCACGACCGTGAGCGCCGACGTGCACCTGAGCGGCGCGGCGGTCGAGACGGTGATCGCAAACCCCGCCGGGGCGCACCGCCCGGATCCGGACCGCATGTTCGACCGCTTCTATCGCGCCGATCCCTCACGTTCGGCCGCCGCGGGTGGGGTTGGGCTCGGGCTGGCGATCTCGCGAGAGCTGGCGGCGGCCATGAAGGGAAGGCTCTGGGCCGACTTCGACGGCTCCGGCAACCTGCGCGTGCACCTCATGCTGCCGGCCTCGCGCGATGCCAAGCAAGAGCCGGCGCCGGCGAAGGCGACGGCGGTCGCCTAGGCGTCAAGCCTGGGGCGGCACCACCAGCGTCACCGGATTTTCGATCAAGCGCTTGACCTCGGCCATGAACTGCGCCGCGGTCGCGCCGTAGAAGACGCGATGGTCGACCGACAGCGTCATGCGCATGACCTTGCCGGGCACGATGCGACCGTCCTGGACCACGGGGACGTCTTTGATCGCGCCCACCGCGAGTATCGCGGCCTCGGGCGGGTTGATGATCGCGGTGAACTCGTCGACGCCGTACATGCCCAGGTTCGAGATCGAGAACGTCGCGCCTGAGAGGTCGCCCTCGGCGGGCCGGCCCGAGCGAGCGCGCTCGATGACCTGGCGGGACTCGATCGAGATCTGGACCAGGTCCTTCATGTCCGCGTCGTGCACGACCGGCACCAACAGTCCCATGCCCTGCGACGGCGCGACCGCCAGGCCGACGTTGATCGCGCGCTTGCGCTGGAAGCGACCGTCCGCCCAGGAGGAGTTGACCTCTGGAAACTTGCGCAGAGCGAGCGCGCACGCGCGAACGAGGAAGTCGGTCATGGTGACCTTCTCGGCGCCCGGCACTGAGTCCTTGAGCTGCTGACGCAGGCTGACGGCGAGGTCGACGCGAGCCTCGACCGTGACCTGGAACTCCGGCACGGTCGATTTCGCCTCGGCCATCCGGCGGGCGATCGTGGCCTGCATGCGGTTCGGCTCGACGACCTCGACGTCGGCGCCCGGCGCCCGCTCGGCGGAGGGCTGGGGACGGCGTCGCTCCGGGCGCTGTGTGCCGCCACCGGCGGCGAGGACGTCCTCCTTGACGATCCTGCCGTCAGGCCCGGTGCCCTTGACCGAGCCGAGGTCGACGCCCATCTCGTCGGCCAGCCTGCGGGCGAGCGGCGACGCCTTGACGTGGCCGTCCTCCTGAGCCGCGGGAGCCGGTTGTTTCGGAGCGGGCTTCGGGGGTGCCTCCTTCGGCGGCTCCTCCCTCGGCGGCGCGGACTTCTGCGCCGGCCCGCGCTCTTCGGCCATCTGAGGTGGCGTCTCAGGCTCCTTGGGCTTGGCTTTCTCCGGCGCCTGCCCGCCGCCGGACCCGATCCGCGCGATGGGGGCGCCGATCTTGGCCGGCACGCCCTGCTCGACCAGGATCTCGAGCTTGCCGTCCGCCTCGGCCTCGAGGTCGAACGTCGCCTTGTCGGACTCCACCTCGGCGAGCACATCGCCCGTCTTCACGTCGTCGCCCGACTTCTTCTTCCACTCGACGACGGTGCCCTCCTCCATCGTGTCGGAGAGCTTCGGCATGTTTACGTCAGCCATTCGACTCCTTGCCGACCGTGGCGCGCACCAGGCGCTTGATGTCCTCCGCCGTGGGGATCGACGCCTTCTCGAGCGGCTGGCTGTAGGGCATCGGCACCTGCGCGCCGCCCAGGCGCCGCACGGGCGCGTCGAGATAGTCGAAGCAGCGCTCCTGCACTCCGGCGACGAGCTCCGCCGTCACGCCGTACGTCGACCAGCCCTCCTCCACGACCACGCAGCGGCTGGTCTTGCGCACCGACTCGACGATGGGCTGCCAGTCGATGGGGCGGATCGAGCGCAGGTCGATTACCTCGGCGTCGATGTCATCCTCCTCGAGCTGCTTCGCGGCCTCGTTGGCGAGCACCGCCATGCGAGAGACGCCGACGACCGTCACGTCCGAGCCCTGACGCCGCAGCGCGGCCTTGCCGAGAGGCGTGGTGTAGTCGCCTGCCGGGACCATGCCGCGCACGTTGTAGAGGCTCATCGACTCGAGGAACATCACGGGGTTGTCGCCTCGGATGGCGCTCTTCAGCATCCCCTTCGCGTCCTCGGGCGTCGTCGGCGCGACCACGAGCAGGCCGGGGATCAGACCATAGAGGACCTCGAAGCTGTGCGAATGCTGGGCCGAGAGCTGGTGCCCCGCGCCCCCGGGCATGCGGATCACCATCGGCACCTTGACCTCGCCGCCGAACATGTAGCGGATCTTGGCGGCGTTGTTGACGATCTGGTCGTAGGCGACGAGCGAGAAGTTGATGGTCATCATCTCGACCACCGGGCGCAGGCCGAGCATCGCCGAACCGATCGCGGTTCCGACGATGACCTCCTCCGCGATGGGTGCGTCGACCACTCGCTGCGGGCCGAAACGGTCGAGCAGACCTTCGGTCACGCGATACGCGCCGCCGAACTTGCCGATGTCCTCGCCGATGAGGTAGACGGAATCGTCGCGCTCCATCTCTTCGAGGAGCGCTTCGCGCAGCGCGACGCGATAAAGCTTCTCCTCGGCCTGGCCCGGCGTCTTCGTCTCCGGGCGGGTGGCGGTGGCCATCAGACCTTCTCCGCCCGCAGCATCGGGTTGTCGTCCCACTGGCCCGCGTACACGTACTTGTAGAGGTCGTCGGTCTTGGGGTCCGGGCTCTCGTCGGCGAACTGGATGACGTCCTTCACCTCGTTGTCGACGTCGACGCGGACGTTCTTGAAGTACTCCTCGTCGGCCAGGCCCGACTTCTCCAGCTCGTGCTCGAAGGCGACGATGGGGTCGGCCTTGCGGAACTTGACCTTGTCCTCCTCGGACCGGTACTTGTCGGGGTCGACCACCGAGTGGCCCTTGAACCGGTAGCAGAGGGCCTCGATGAATCTCGGCTCGGAATCGCGTCGCGTCTTCTCGACGATTTCGCTGGTCTTGAGCATGACCTCGCGCAGGTTCATGCCGTCGACCTGGATCGACTCCATATCGTAGGCGCAGGCCTTCTTGTAGATGTCGGCGACCGCGGACGCCTTCTCGACCGGCGTCCCCATGCCGTAGCGGTTGTTGACGCAGAACCATACGACCGGCAGCTTGAAGACCTTGGCCATGTTCAGTGACTCATGGAAGGCGCCGATGTTCGTCGCGCCGTCGCCGAACATGCAGAAGACGACATCCTTCTGCTGCTTGTACTTCACCGCCCACGCGCCGCCCACGGCGAGAGGCAGGTGGCCGCCGACGATCCCGTAGCCGCCCATGAATCGCTTGCTGTAGTCGACGAGGTGCATCGACCCGCCGCGGCCGTGCGATGTCCCGGTCTCTTTGCCGAACAGCTCCGCCATCACGGCCTTGGGGTCGACGCCGCGCGCGATCGCGTGACCGTGCTCGCGATAGCTGGTGAAGATCCAGTCGTTGGACTTCAACGCCAGGATGCCGCCGACCACGGTGGCCTCTTCGCCGATGTTGAGGTGGCAGTAGCCGCCGATCTTCGCCTTCGTGTACTGCTCCTGCGCGCGCTCCTCGAACCGTCGGATCAGCTGCATCTGCCGGTGCATGCCGAGCAGCAGGTCCTTGTTCTGCTTATTCAGCTCGAGCGACTTCGAGCTGATCGACTCGGGCGCGGGAGGTGGGGAGGGCGAAGAGGGTTTCACGGTTGCAGCCATGGACTTCTCCTGATTCTGTTGCATCGCGGCGGTCTGTTGCGGCGCAGGCGCCCGGCGGTTCGTCATGTGGATGGCGCGGCCCTGGGCCGCGAGCGCCGCCTCGAGGAACGACTCGGGCAGGGTCGGGTGCGCGTGGATCGTCAGGTCGACCTGCTCGAGCGTCAGCCCGTTCTGGATGGCAAGCGTCGCTTCGGCGATGAGGTCGGTCGCGCGGGGGCCGACGATGTGGGCGCCGAGGAGCCGGCCCGACTCGGCGTCGGCGAGCACCTTGACGAAGCCCTCGGTCTGGCCGAGGGTGAGCGCGCGTCCCGACGCGGCGAACGGAAACTTGCCGATCTTGACCGCGATCCCCTTATCCTTGGCGTCCTTCTCGCCGAGACCGACATGCGCGATCTCAGGGTCGGTGTAGACGCAGTTGGGCGCGGCGTGGTAGTCGGGTACGCGTCTGGAGTGGCCGGCGATGTTCTCGACCGCGCACACGCCTTCGTACGACGCGATGTGCGCGAGCATGATGCCGCCGATCACGTCGCCGATCGCCCAGATGCCGTCGGCGTCGGTGTGCAGGTGCTCGTCGACGACGACGCGATTGCGCTCGAGCTTGACCCCCGCCTTCTCGGCGTCCAGTCCGTGGGTGTACGGCACGCGGCCGACCGCGAGGAGGACTTGGTCGGCCTCGACGGCGCCACCCTCGCCGCCGCTCGAGAAGCGGACCTGCAGCGCACCGTTCTGCCTTACGACCTCCGAGACCTTGCTGTCGACGTGGATCTCGCCGCCCTGCCCTGCGAAGTGTTTGGTGTAGACGTTGACGAGGTCGGCGTCGACCATCGCCAGGACCTGGGGCAGCATCTCGAGCACCGTGACCTTGCTGCCCAGGGCGGCGAACATGGCCGCGAACTCCATCCCCACGACGCCGCCGCCGATGACGGCGAGGCGGCGCGGGATCTCCTTGAGCTCGAGGATCTGGTCGGAGTCGATGGTCAGCTCGGCGCCGGGCAGCGGGATCTTCGCGACCGCCGAGCCGGTGGCGATGACGATGTCCTTGGCCCGGACGGTGTCGCCGCCGACGTCGACCGCGCCTTTGCCCGCCAGCCGTGCCGCGCCCGTCAGCGACGTCACGCCGCCCGCCTTCAGCAGCCCTTCGACGCCCTTGACCAGCTGGTCGACCACACCCGCCTTGCGCTTCTGCGCGGCCTGCCAGTCGAATCCGACGTTGTCGGCCACCAGGCCGAAGGGCCGGCCTTCCTTCGCGAGCGTGTAGAGCTCCGAGGACTGGAGCAGCGCCTTGGTCGGGATGCAGCCGCGGACGAGGCAGGTGCCGCCCATCCGGTCCTTCTCCACGATGGCCGTCTTGGCGCCGAGCTGAGCCGCGCGCAGGGCGGCGACGTACCCACCGGGGCCGCCACCGATCACGACGACGTCAAACGACGAAGCCATAGCTCCTTCCTATACGAGGTATCGATGGAAATTATGCCGAGAGGGTCAGCTCGGCCGTATCCCGTTTGGACTGTATCGATTCACGATAGGCATCCGGCGGTCCCGGCCGAAGGCGCGCGGCGTGATCTTCACGCCTGGCGGCGCCTGGCGGCGCTTGTACTCGCTCCGGTCGACGAGCTGGATGACCCGCGCCACCGTCGCGGCGTCGTGCCCGGCCGCCACCAGCTCCTCGGGGCTCAGGTCCTCCTCGATGTAGCCGATGAGAATGGGGTCGAGGCTGTCGTAGGGAGGCAGGCTGTCGGTGTCCCTCTGGTCGGGCTTCAGCTCCGCCGACGGCGCCTTGGTCATCACCCTTTCGGGGATGGCGGGGCCGAGGCCGTTGCGGTACCGGCACAGGTCGTAGACCGTCGTCTTGGTGATGTCCTTCAGCACCGAGTAGCCGCCGGCGATGTCGCCGTACAGGGTCCCGTAGCCGGTCGCCAGCTCGGACTTGTTGCCGGTGCTCAGCACGATGTAGCCGAACTTGTTCGACAGGGCGTGCAGCAACGTCGAACGGATGCGGGGCTGCAGGTTCTCCTCGGCGACGCCGGGCGCCGTGCCCGCGAACACCGGGCCGAGCACCTCCTCGAACCCGCGGTGCGGCGGCTCGATGGAGAGGTCCATGAGCTGCATACCCAGCAGCTCGGCGACCATGCCTGCGTCCTCCAGGCTTTCGTTCGAGGTATGGCGCGACGGCATGCGCACGCCGATCACGTTCTGCGGCCCGAGGGCATCGCACGCGATCGCCGCCGTGAGCGCCGAGTCGACGCCGCCGGACATGCCGATGACGACTTTCCGGAAGCCTTGCTTGCGCATGTAGTCGCCGGTCGCGAGGACGAGGGCGGCGTAGATCTCGGCCGCGCCTTCGAGCGGCTCGGCCATGCGCTTCTTGATCGGGGGCTTGGCCGCCGGCGTAGGCGGCGTGGGGATCGCCAGCTCTGTGACCTCCAGCTCCAGGCCCTCCGCCGCCTCGGACTCCCGGCGCAGCTTCTCGTTCGGCCTGTGCCTCGCGGCCGAGATGTCGAGGTCGCACACCAGCAGCTCCTCGACGAACGACGCCGCCCGGGCGATGACGCGGCCCTTCGGGTCGAAAACGAGGCTGTTGCCGGCGAACACCAGCTCGTCCTGCCCGCCGACCGTGTTGACCCAGGCGACGAAGACGCCGTAGTCCGACGCCCGGCCGGCGATCATCGCCTCGCGCGGGCCGCGCTTGCCGTAGTGATAGGGCGACCCGTTGATGTTGATAAGGAGCCGGGCGCCATGCTCGGCCTCCCACGCCATCGGTCCGGCCGGGAACCAGACGTCCTCGCAGACGGAGAGCGCGATGGGTCCGCCGGCGAGCTCGATGATCGGCGTCTGGTGTCCAGGCACGAAATAGCGCTTCTCGTCGAAGACTCCGTAGTTGGGGAGGAACACCTTGCGGTAGACGGCTTTCACCTCGCCGTCGGTGACGAAGGCGGCGGCGTTGTAAAGGTCGCCGTCGCGGTCCACGAACCCGACCACGGCTGAGATGCCCTTCGTCGCCTGGGCGACGGTGTCGAGCTGGGCCAGGTTGTCGCGCACGAAGGACGGCTTGAGGACTAGGTCCTCAGGCGGGTAGCCGGTGAGCACGAGCTCGGGGAAGCACACGACGTCCGCCTCCGCTGCGCGCGCCCGTTCGATCCAATCGATGACCAGCCGCGTGTTGCCGCCAAGATCGCCGACCGTCGGATTCACCTGGGCGAGCGCAATCCTCACGACTCAATTGTCGCTGTCGACCGCTCCTTACCATTTGCTGTTGCTTGGCCTATTTCGACCGCTTGCGGACACTCGCGCGCGAGCGCCAGACGATGCTGTGCGTCGGCCTCGACCCCGACCCGGACCGGATCGAGGGCGGCATCGCGGGCGCCCTCCGCCACTGCCGCGAGGTGATACGCGCGACCGAGGAGCACGTCTGCTGCTTCAAGCCCAACAGCGCCTTCTGGGAGCAATACGGGCCCGACGGCTGGAAGGCGCTGCTGGAGCTGCGGGACGAAGCCCCGGCGACGCCCTTCCTTCTCGACGCCAAGCGCGGGGATATGGACAACACGATGCGCGCCTACGCCCGCGCGGTGTTCGGGACGCTCGCGATGGACGCGGCGACCGTCAACCCGTACCTCGGCTCGGACTCCCTGGCCGAGTTCACGAAGTACGCCGATCGCGGCGTGTACGTGTTGTGCCGCACGTCGAACCCGGGCGCCAACGATCTCCAGCACCTGCAGGCCGGCGCCAAGCCGCTCTACCGCCACGTGGTCGACCTCGCCGAGCGCCTCGACACTGCCGGCAACGTCGGGTTGGTCGTCGGCGCGACGGCGCCCGAGCAGGTCGCCGAGGTGCGCGGCGTCACGAAGCTCCCGTTCCTTCTCCCCGGCGTGGGTGCGCAGGGCGGCGACGTCGACGCGGCGGTGCGCGCCGCGTGGAACGGCGACCCGGCCTCGTGCCTCGTCGCCGCCAGCCGGAGCGTGCTGTTCGCCGCCGATCCCGCGAGCGAGGCGGCGGCCCTGAAGGCTCAGATCAACGCCGCGGCCGGAGTGCGCACGTGACCGAGCGGCGCCACACGACCCGCCTGGTGCTGAAGGGCCACATCATCGACTCGATGATGCTGCCGCAGATCATGGACCTCGTCATGGACCTGGGCGGTAACTTCACCATCGAAGAGCTGAAAGTCGGCCAGCACAAGACCGACACGTCTGTCTGCCGGATGGAGGTCTATGCCGACTCGCCGGAACGGCTCGACCGCATCGTCCAGCGCGCCCGCGCCCTCGGCGCGACGGCCGAGCACGAGCAACCGGTGCGCACGGACAAGGTCGTGCGCGAAGGCGTGTTCCCGGAGGGCTTCTACTCCACGAGCAACCTGCCGACGGAAGTGCTCGTCGACGGGCGATGGGTGGGGGTCGAGAACATCGAGATGGACGCCGCGATCGCGCTCGACCGCAAGGCCAAGCGCGCGTGGTGCATCGTCTTCCAGGACGCCAAGCGCGGCATGGAGGTGGTGATCGGCCACCACGGGGTCCGCGTCTCGCCGGTGGAGCGCTCGCGGCACACCGAGATATTCACCTTCATGGGCAGCGAGGTCTCCGCGGAAAAGCCGAAGAAGGTGCTCATCGCCGGCATCGCCGAGGAGATGCGGCAGGCCCGCGAGGCCGGGGCGCGAATCCTCGTTGTCGCCGGCCCTGCGGTCGTACACACCGGCGCGGGCGTCTACCTGTCTCGCCTCATCGAGCTCGGTTTCGTCCAGGTGCTGTTCGCGGGCAACGCGCTCGCCGTGCACGACGTGGAGTCGCAGCTGTTCGGCACCGCGCTGGGCGTCAACATCGAGAGCGGCGTCCCGATCGAGCACGGCCACGAGCACCACATGCGCGCAATCAACCGCGTGCGTGCGGCCGGGGGCCTGCGCCAGATGATCGACAGCGGCCAGCTCAAAGGCGGCGTGATGAAGTCGGCGATCGATCACGGGGTCGAGATCGTGCTGGCCGGCTCCGTCCGCGACGATGGGCCGCTGCCGGACGTCATCACCGAGATGGTCGAGGCGCAACGGCGGATGCGAGCCGCGGTGCGTGGCGTGCGCGTCGCGCTGATGCTG
The DNA here is from genome assembly GCA_966423695.1 of uncultured bacterium. GTDB lineage: Bacteria > Chloroflexota > Dormibacteria > Dormibacterales > Dormibacteraceae > 40CM-4-65-16. The sequence goes on from CBJLKR010000020.1 coordinate 13,365, forward strand.
TCGACGATGCTGCACTCGATCGCGACCGGCAACATGCTGCCCGCAGGCGTGCGCACGGTGTGCGTCGACATCAACCCCGCCGTCGTCACCAAGCTGGCCGACCGGGGCAGCTGGCAGTCGATCGGGCTGGTCACCGACGTGGAGTCGTTCTTGCGCGAACTGGCCGCGGTCGTGGAAACTGGTCGCCATGGGTAAAGGCCGCGACAAGCAGGGCCGGGAGAAGAAGAAGCCGAAGAAGGCGAAGCAGCCGGGCAGCGACCGACAGCCGAGCGTGGATTTCAGGCACCACTCGGTCCTCATGAACCAGCCCGACACGACCAGCCGGACCTCGGAATAGACCGCCGCGCCGTCTTCGCGGCGATCGGCTTTCTCGGCGGGCTGCTCGGCGGGCTGCTCGGCGTCGGCGGAGGCTTCGTCCTCATTCCACTGCAGGTGCTGTGGGCGAAGGTGCCGCAGCGTTTCGCGAACGCGAACTCGATCGTCGCCATCCTTCCGATCGCCGTTGCCGCGGTGCCGATCTACTACTTTCGCAAGGGCAGCCCTCAGATCGACCTCGGCGTCGCCGTCTTCCTCGTCGCCGGCAGCGTCGTCGGCGCCTATATCGGCGCGAGGCTGCTCAACCGCATCCCTGAGCGAGAGCTGAAGCTCGCCGTCGTCGTCGTCCTGGGCCTGGTGGGCGTGAAGGAGATGCTGTTCCCATGACGTGGCGAGAGGGCATCCTGATCGTGGGCGGTTTCGGCGCGGGCTTTCTCTCCGGCACCATCGGCATCGGCGGCGGCGCCCTGTTCGTGCCGACGATGACCGTCGGGGTCGGCTTGCGCCAGGCGCTGGCCCAGGGGACCTCCCTGGTCGCCATCGTGCCCACGGCGCTCGTCAGCAGCGTGACCCACATCCGGCAGGGCAACGTGCTGCGCGGTCCGGCGTTGTGGATGGGAGGTGGGGGGGTGGTCGGCGCCGTGATCGGGGCCCTCGTCGCAGTCGAGGTTCCCGGCTCCATCCTCGCCCGTGTCTGGGGCGGCTTTCTCCTCTTCACCGCCTACCGGCTCGCCGTCCAGGCCCTCCGCCCGCCACGCGAGACGGATTAAGAGCGTTGACAGCCGGAATCCGGCCGGCGTAGCGTTCTCCCCGGAAATGGTACGTACGAGTACCGCGGCGTTCTAGGACCCAGGAGGGCTTGGGAAAAAACATGATTTCGTTCGAGCTGACCGACGAGCAACGCGAGATCCGCGAGTGGGTCCACCAATTCGCCGAGAAGGAGATACGCCCCGTCGCGCATCAGTACGACGAGGCCGAGGAGTTCCCATGGCCGGTCGTCAAGAAGGCGGCGGAGGTGGGCCTCTACGGCACCGACTTCCTGCAGCAGACCTTCAGCGACACGACCGGCATCATGCCCGCGATCGTGGCCGAAGAGCTCACCTGGGGCTGCGCCGGCATCGCCCTGGCGATCCAGGGCAGCGGGCTGCCCGTGGCGGCGATCTTCTCCCAGGGCACGCCTGAGCAGATCGCGACCTGGATCCCGGCCTGCTATGGCACCGCCGACAAGCCGGCGCTGGGCGCCTTCGCCGTGACCGAGCCGGATGCTGGGTCCGACGTGTCCGCGATGAAGACGCGCGCCATCCGCAAGAACGGCGACTGGGTCATCAACGGCCAGAAGGTGTTCATCACCAACGGCGGAATCGCCGACGTCCACGTCGTGGTCGCCGCGGTCGAGCCCGAGCTGGGCACGCGCGGCCAGGCGTCCTTCGTCGTCCCGCCCGGCACCAAGGGCCTGCGGCAGGGCAAGAAGGAAAAGAAGATGGGGATCCGCGCTTCGCACACGGCCGAGGTGCTGCTCGAGGACTGCACGATCCCGGCCGAGAACGTGCTCGGCGGCACCGAGAAGCTCGAGGCCAGGCTGGCGCGGGCACGCGAGGGCAAGAGCTCGCGTTCCTCGGTCGCCCTCAAGACGTTCGAGCTGTCGCGTCCGATCGTCGGCGCCCAAGCGCTCGGCATCGCGCGCGCCGCCTTCGAGTTCGCGCTCCAGTACACGAAGGAGCGCAAGCAGTTCGGCCGGCCGCCGATCGAGAAACAGGACATCGCCTTCATGCTTGCGGCTATGGCGACCGAGATCGAGGCGACGCGCGCGCTGATCTGGCGGGCTCTCTGGGAGGGTCGCAGCGGCGGCGAGTTCAAGAAGGCGGAGGGTTCGATGGCCAAGCTGAAGGCCGGCGAGGTCGCGGTCAAGGTCACTGAGCAGGCAATCCAGATCTGCGGCGGCTACGGCTACATCCGTGACTTCCCGGTCGAGAAGTGGCACCGCGACGCCAAGATCTACACCCTTTTCGAGGGCACGAGCGAGATCCAGCGCCTGGTCATCTCTCGCGCCCTGTCGGCCGGCTAGAGAGTCGTGGCAGTCCCGGCGGCGCAGCTGCGGCGGGACGCGCGGATCGAGAAGCGGCGTCGCCGCCTGGCCGAGGCGGCGCTGTCGCTTTTCGCCGGGCGGGGCTACACGGTCACGTCGGTCGACGACATCGTCACCCGGGCCCGCGTCTCCAAGTCTGCGTTCTACGAGTTCTGGGAGTCGAAGGAGCAGTGCTTCCGCGACCTGCTGGAGCTGGAGGGCGGCGCGCTCATCCAGGAGGTGCTCACCAGCGCGGCGAAGGGCCACGACCACCACGAGCGCCTGCGGATCGGGATCACGCGCTTCGTCGGCTCGTGCTTCGAGCGGCCGGAGGTCGCCCGCCTTCTCATCGTCGAGTCGGTCGGGCTCAGCGAGGGCGTCGAGGCGATGCGGCACTTGCTGCAGGCACGCTTTGCCGACGCCGTCGCCGAGGAGGTGCGGCACGCGCTGACGCACGACGCCTTCTTCGCCGACAAGGACCCCGCGGTGTTCGGCCGGGCGGTGGTCGGGGCGGTCAGCGACGCGGTCGGTTACTACCTGACCCACCCGGGCGTCGACGCCGACTCCCTGGCCGCAAGTCTCTGCCGGATCTTCGCGCCCTAGGTCTGGCTCACACTCCGGCGAGCCTCAGGAACAGCAGGACCAGCGCGACGCCGATCAGGGCCAGGCCCGCTGCCCTCTCCGAGCGTTCTCGCATGGTTTCCCCAATCCGGGTCCCCACCCGGAGGCCGAGCTGAGTGGCGACGAAAGCCTGGATGGCGATCCACACGATCGCGAGCGCCACCGGCAGCGCGAGGAGCCCTGCGCTGATGCCGACCGTCAGCTCGTCCACGCTTATGCTCAGGCCGAGGTCGAGGATCGCGAGGCCGCGGGCGTGGGCCAGGAGGCGAAGCCGCCCCGCCTCGTCGTCTTCTGTTTCGCCGGGCCGCAGCAGGAGTAAGCCGGCGACCAGGACGAAGGCGATCCCTCCGTAGCCGGCCCACTGGCCGATGAGCCTGCCGGCCACCCGCCCGGCGACCAGGCCGACGACCGGCATCACCGTTTCGAAGGTCGTGAACACCAGCGTGACCCTGAGCCGGTCGCGCGCTTCGAGCCCGGCGACACCTAGCGCGGCGGCTAGGGCGAACGTGTCGAGGGCGAGAGGGAGGAGGAGGCCGGCGCTGAGGAGGAGCTGCGGCAAGGTGGGGGGCCGAGCGACCTTAACAGGCCGGGGCCGTCGCCGGTTGCATCGCGCACGGCCGTTCGGGTATCATGGAGTCCGAACATGCGTACGCTCGCGACTCAGGTCAAGCTGCGGCGGCTGATTCGCGCCTTCGGCGAGGCGTGCGACCGGCTCGCGTCCGAACCGTCGGAGCGCCGGTACGCCGGCGCGCTCGTGGACCGGCTGCTCGAGCTGGCGGCCGGTGTGCGTGACTCCTGGCGCCAGGAGGCGCGTTTGCGGCCGCTCGAGGCTCCGCTGGACGCCTACGTCGACGGGACGCTGCGCACGGTCGAGCTGGCGATCACGGGCCTGCAGCAGGCCGGCGCCGACCTGGAGCTGCTGCGCAGCGACTTCGAGCTCGCGGCGCTGCCGCTGGAGATGTTCCTGCGAGGCCTGGACGCCGAGCCGGCGCTGCAGCGCTCCGCCTGATCGTGCCCGACACGGCTATCACGCGCTTAAGGACCTTTTAACGGTGATTATCGGGAGCAACCAGGTAAGCCTCCGGCGAATCTAGGATGGGCGCCCCCACCCCGACAAGGCCATCCACCAAGAGCCGCGGCAGCTTGGGTCGGCGACGCAGCGCCAGCAGGTAGGCACTAAGGTCCCTGACCGACTCAATGCGTCGCCGAGCTGCCGCAAGCGCCGGCTCACGCCGCACGCGCGCGAGCTCCCAGCAGTC
>CBJLKR010000021.1:0-17305 GCA_966423695.1 uncultured bacterium
GGACCTGGCGCGCGGTCGGCCCGGAGGACACGATCTCCCTGATCTACACCTCAGGTACGACGGGGCCTCCCAAGGGCGTCGTCTACTCACACAACAACGTCGTGTGGACGTGCGAGTCGTCGCGGCGCGGCGTGCAGTTGAACGACGAGAGACTCGTCAGCTTCCTGCCCCTGGCCCACATCGCGGAGCGGATGGCCTCGCAGTGGCAGGGCATCTACAACGGGCATGAGGTGTGGCTGTGCCCCGACCCAAACCTCCTCCTCGCCTATCTGGTCGAAGCTCGGCCCACGGTTTTCGTCGGGGTGCCACGCGTTTGGGAAAAGCTCATGGCAGGACTGCGCGCCGGAATCGCGGCCGAGCCGGATGAGAGCAAGCGGACGATGGCGCAGGGCGCGCTGTCCGCTTCGATCTCGGCGTATCGCATCAAGCAGCAGGGCCAGGAGGTCCCCGAGCAGGTCGCCGGGGTGGTGGAGATGGCGCAGCCACTGTTCGGGCTACTGCGATCGAAGATCGGTCTCGACAAATGCAAGTACGCCGTCACGACCTCGGCCCCGTCCCGACCTGAGGTCCATGAATTCTTCGCCGCGATCGGCCTGCCGCTGTATGAGATCTGGGGCATGAGCGAGCTGACCGGGCCCGGTACGCTCGTGTACGAGGGCGAGTACCAGGTTCCCTCGATCGGCAGAGCGTATCCGGGCATGGAAACCAAGCTCGGCGACGACGGCGAGCTGCTCATCCGCGGCGGCAACGTGATGGTGGGTTACTACAAGGACCCGGCCAAGACCGCGGAGATGATCGACCCCGACGGTTGGCTCCACACCGGGGACATCGCCGAGAACGGACCCAACGGTCAGCTCCGGATCATCGACCGCAAGAAGGAGCTCATCATCACGTCGGCCGGCAAGAACATCTCGCCTTCCAACCTCGAGGCGCTTGCCAAGTCGAGCCCGATCATCGGGCAGGCCGTCGCCGTCGGCGACTCGCGGAACTTCATTTCCGTGCTGGTCGTGCTCGACCCGCAGGTCGCGCCCGCCTGGGCGAAGGCCCATGGTGTCCCGGCGTCGTCGATGGCGGAGCTGGCCGAGCACCCCGCCGTCATCGCCGAGATCCGCCGTGCGCTGACCGAAGGGAACACGCACCTGTCGAGGGTCGAGCAGTTCAAGCGCTTCACGATCCTGCCGACCGAGTGGTCGCCCGAGTCCGAAGAGCTGACTCCGACCATGAAGCTCAAGCGCCGCGTCATTTACAGCAAGTACCAGCCTCAGATCGAGGCGATGTACACGACGCCGCCGGGCGGTCACGCCGTCGACCCCGAGAGAGAGGTCGGCTAGCCCTTCGCCGGCTTCGGCTTCGCTCCGCTCGGCTTGTAGCCCATAACGGCCTCGGTGAAGAGGCGCGTCGCGATCCTGGTCTTCGGCTCGCCGGTGCGCGCGGCGATTCTCGAGAGCTGGTCGACCACCCTCGGTTCCACGTTGAGACGGTAGAGCTGCTTGACGACGGTTTTCTCTTTCATGCCCTCGAGTGTGGGCAACAGGCGGGGTAGCGACTACCCCGCCTGTTAAGAAGCGCTAGCGGAGGACCGTCGAGCAGTACTGCGGGAATCAGGGAAGGGGGCGCCAATGCAACCACTTGCAGGCCGTGGGCAGAGCCGGCATGCGCCAGGTGCATGCACTTGCGGGTGGGTTCGCGTTCGTGCTGGGCGCGAACGAGAATGTCATCGTCGATGGCGGCTGGCGCGACCAGGCCGATATGAGTGACGTCTCCGACCCTGGTTGGGGACGGGCGTCGGCACTGGCCGCCGGCCAGGTCGCGGAATTCAAGGTGTGGGCGGAGCTGATCCGGCAGTCTGGCGGAGGCCTGCACGTGTTCCTGCCGCTGCGCGACCGAGGGATCGACGGCGTGGTGCACCGGCTCGACGACGGGAGCTACATCGCGGTCCAGGTCAAGGCCCGAACCTCGCTGACCCCGTCGGGGCAGCTTCACATCACCATCCCGGGCTCCAGCCTGGTCGACGACGAGGCGCTCATGGTCGTCGCGCTGGTGGAAGGCGCGCAGCTCGGCGAGTACGTGCTCGTCGCGAACGAGGCCGACTACCGCAGGCTTGCGGCACACGATGTGTTCGAAGGGCGTGAGTATCTGACCGCCGCAATCGAGCTGCACCCAGGCGGGACGTCGCGCTGGGCGCCATACCTCGTTGCCCGGGAGCGTCTGGCCGAGAGGTTCGGCGCTCCTTCCCTCCCCCGTGCCGCAATCCCTTCACCCGGGGCGGAGACGGAGATGGTGGACCGGGGCGCCGAGGGCTTCCTCGGCGAGGCGGAGGTGATTCGGCGGCTGGCGGAGGCCGAAACGCTCGCGCTGTTTCGCCCGTTTCCGGACCTCGAGACGGTCGAGGTGCTCGCGCGGCACATCGGGACCCATCGCTACGCGGGCCTACAGGTCAAGACCTCGGGGTGGGACGCCACGCACACGGAAGAGCGCGTGTACGTGCGGCGGTCGAGCTTCCGCCAAAGTCCAAGCACCTGGGTATGCGTCCTCGGCTGGGCTCGAGACGAGCGGCGGTTCGCCGACGACTGCCTGGTCATCCCGAGCGAGGATGTTGCCCAGCTCGCGCGGGAGGAGGGCGGCTGGATGGTCCTCGAGCTTCAGCCAGGGAGCAGAGTCCATCGCCGGCTCGACCAATACCGCACACGACTGCAGGCGCTCGGACAAACCATCGAGTCGCAGCTTGCCTGAGGCGTCGGCCATGGCCGCGCCTCCGGTTCAAATCAGGTGAGCTTGGCGCTCGCGCGATCTATCGCTGACGGCGACATGCCGGCCGCCTCGAGGTAGCTCGCCACCCCGCCCCACCCGCGGTCAATGTGCTCGATGACGCCCAGGATGCGCTCCGGCGGGCACCGCAGCTCATCGACGAAGGCGGCCCGCTTGTCCGGCGCGGCGGCTTCGATCCACCGCTCGTACTGCCTCGCCAGCTGGACGTCGGTCTCGCCGTAGTCGGCGGCGATGTCGGCGGCATCGACGCCGGCGAGCTCGAGCAGCATCGCGGCGACCAGGCCCGTGCGGTCTTTGCCCGCAAAGCAGTGGAAAAGGGCGGCGCCTTCCGCGTCCGCGAGCGCCTCGAAGATCGATCGAAACGCGCTCGGGCGCGTGTTGACGATGAAGAGGTACCGGTCGAGCATGCTGCCGGCGTCGCCGATGTCGTTCATGTAAGCGTCGTCGACCAGCTCTCGATGCAGGTAAACGGTGCTGCCGGGGTCGACGGCAAGAGGGTTCGGCCTGTCGAGGAGCTCGCCTGCGCTGCGCAGGTCGATCACGGTGGTGACACCGTACGCCCGCATCGCATTCCGGCCTTCGACCGTGAGACTCGTGAGGCAGTCGGACCGGATCACGGCCCCCGCACGCGTGAAGCCGTGGCGGCCGCGCAGGCCGCCGAGGTCGCGGATGTTCTGGCACACCGGCCAGTCGAGCCGGCGGACTAGCGCTTGGTGTACTGGGGAGCCTTCCGCGCCCGCTTCAGCCCGTACTTCTTGCGCTCCTTCATGCGCGCGTCGCGGGTGAGCAGCCCGGCCTTCTTCAGCGACGGCCGGAAGTCGGGATCGTAGCGGCAGAGGGCGCGCGCGATGCCGTGCGCGATGGCGCCGGCCTGCCCGCTCGAACCGCCCCCGATCACCTTGATGGAGATGTCGAACTTGCGCTGCGTGTTCGTCACGCGCAGGGGTGCGAGCGCCGCCATCTCGAGGACGCGGCGGCCCAGGTACGCCAATGGATCCTTCTCGTTCACCGTCACCCGGCCCTCGCCAGGCGTCAGGCGGACGCGGGCGATCGCGTTCTTGCGGCGGCCGGTTCCTCGGTTCAGCGTGTCAGCCAATCTTCAAGTTCCCCTTCGTGTCGAAGGTCACGACCTTCGGCTTCTGAGCACTGTGCCCGTGGTCCGCGCCGGCGTAGACGCGGAGGCGCTTGAGCATATCCGCTCCCAGCGTGTTGCGCTGGAGCATGCCCCGGACGGCGGTCATCACGGGGAACGTCGGGTCGAGCTCCTGGGCCTTGGCCAGCGAGCGCCGGCGCAACCCGCCCGGGTAGCCGCTGTATCGCGTGTACTCCTTGGTCTGCATCTTGGTGCCGGTGACCTTCAACTTGGCGGCGTTGATGACGACGACGTGGTCGCCGCTGTTCAGGTGCGGCGTGAAGGTCGGCTTGTGCTTGCCGCGCAGGATCGCGGCCACGCCTGACGCCAGGCGGCCCAAGACCTGGTCCGTCGCGTCGACGACGTACCAATCACTCTTCAAATCAGCCGCCTTGGCGGTCCACGTCTTCTGTTTGCTCATTTCAAAGGTTTCCTAGTAAATCACTTCCATCAAAGTCAGCCCTCCCGCGGGCGCCGTGCGCGGCGCCTGCCGGCGGTCGCGCGCCCGGAGGACGTTTCCCACCCAGGCCGGCGGCCGCTCGCCGCGACCGACCTCGGCCAGCGCGCCCGCGATGCTGCGCACCAGGCCTCTCAGGAATCCCTCCGCGACCAGCTCGAGCTCGACGAAACCGCCGCGCCGCGCGACGCGGGCCGAGCGCATCATGCGCACCCTGTCGCGCGCCGGCTCCGAAGCCGAGCAGAAGCTGGTCCAGTCGTGCTCGCCGACGAGCGCCTTCGCCGCCTCGGCCATCGCCTCGACGTCGAGTGCCTCGCGGATGTGCCAGCACCGCCCTCGCTCGAGCGCGGGCCGCGCCGCCCGGTCGAGATAGCGGTACCGGTAGCGCCGCCAGCGCGCCGAGTAGCGGGCGTGGAAGCCGTCGGGGACGACCTCGGCCGAGAGCACGGCCACGTCCTCCGGCAGCCGAGCGTTGAGCGCGCCCACCAGGCGCTGCGGCGTGAGCCGCGTGTCGCTGTGGAAGCTCACGACCTGGCCTTCGGCGTGGGCGCCGGCATCGGTTCGGCCGGCGGCGTGGACCGTGTGGTCCTTGCCTGTCACCTCGCGCAGAGCGCGCCTCAACTCGCCCTCCACGGTGCGGCGCCCGTCCTGACCCCTCCGACGACCTTCGGTCGCCACCTCCCCATGAATGGGAAGGAGCTGCTGCTGCCAGCCGGAGAAGCTCGTCCCGTCGTACTCGAGCACGACCTTGATATTCACTTTTGAACTGTGCTGGAGGGCTCGCCCCTCCGGCGACCTTCGGTCGCCACCTCCCCACCGCGTGGGGAGAAGTTTCCTGTCAATCGACCAGTTCGATGATCACCATCGGCGCCGCGTCGCCCAACCGGGGGCCCTTGTGGATGATCCGCGTGTAGCCGCCCGGCCGCTCCGACAGGCGCGGCATGAGGTTCGAGAACAGCCGCTCCACGACCTCGGGCTTGGAGATCTCCTCGCTCACGCGCCGGCGGGCGTTGACGTCGCCTGCCTTCGCGGTCGTGATGAGCCTCTCCACCCAACGCCGCATCTCCTTGGCCCGTGCCTCGGTCGTCGTGATCCGCCCGCTCGGGCTTTCGAGCAGCGACGTGCACAGGTTCCGCATCAGCGCCTTGCGGGCGTCGGTGTCGCGGTTGAAGCGGCGGCCGCTCTTCTGATGACGCAATCGAGCTTCCTAGCCGCGCAGGACCGTGCCCATGTCTTCGGGCTTGATGAATCCCTTCTCGACGAGCTTCTCCTTGATCTCGTCGAGCGACTTGCGGCCGAAGTTGCGCAGCGCGAGGAGCTCCTCCTCACGCTTCTGCAGGAGCTGGCCGACCGTCTGGATCTCGTTCGCCTTGAGGCAGTTGAACGCCCGCACCGACAGGTCGAGCTCCTCGATCGGGGTGTCCATGAGCCGGTTCTGGCTCTTGGCTTCGCCGCTCCGCTCCCGCTCGTGCCGCTCGATGTTGTCGTGGAACCTCACGAAGAGGTTGAGGTGCTGGGTGAACAGCTCCGCCGAGTGGCTCACCGCCTCCTCGGGCGACATGGTGCCGTCCGTCCAGACCTCGATGATCAGGCGGTCGTAGTCGGTCGACTGGCCGACGCGCGTCTTCTCGACCACGAAGTTCGCCTTCTCGACCGGCGAGAAGATCGAGTCGATCGGGATGACGCCGATGGGCTGGCCTTCGCGCTTGTTGCGCTCGGCCGGCACGTAGCCCTTGCCGCGCTCGACGTTGAGCTCCATCCGCAGGTGGCCCTTGGCGGCCAGCGTGCAGATGTACAGGTCGGGGTTGACGACCTCCACGTCGGACGTCGCCTGGATGTGCGATGCGCGCACCTCGGCCGGGCCCTTGACGTCGAGCAGGAGCGTGATGGGGTCCTCGGTGAAGGCCTTGAGTCGCAGCTTCTTCAGGTTGAGGATGACCTCGGTCACGTCTTCCTTGACGTGCGGGATGGCAGTGAACTCGTGCGCCACGCCGTCGATCTGGATCGACGTGATGGCGGCGCCCCACAGAGACGAAAGCAGCACCCGGCGCAGGGTGTTGCCGAGCGTGGTGCCGAAACCAGGGTCGAGGGGCTCGATGTCGAACTTGCCGTAGTTCGCGCTCGTCTCGAGCTTGCGGACCTGGGGGGTCACGGTGATCTGGGTATCAATCGCCAACGGTTATCAATTACCTCCGACTATCTCGAATAAAACTCGACGATCAGCTGCTCCTCGACGCCCGACTCCATCTCGTGACGGTCGGGGCGGGCGAGGATCTTGGCGGACTTCTCGTCCGTGTTGAAAGAAAGCCATGACGGAACAGGACGCACCTTGGACGCCTCGAGGACGACGTCGAACACGCCGTCCGAGCCCTTCACCTTGAGCTCGTCGCCCGGCTTGAGCTGGAAGGACGGCACGTTCACGAGCTTGCCGTTGACCTCGAAGTGGCGGTGCGTCACGAGCTGCCGGGCCTGCTTGCGAGAGCTGCCCAGCCCGAGGCGGTAGACCACGTTGTCCAGCCGCATCTCGAGGTGGCGCAGCAGGTTGAGACCCGTCACGCCCGGCTCGTTCGACGCCTGGTCGAAGTAGTTGCGGAACTGCTTCTCGAGCAGCCCGTAGATGCGGCGCGCCTTCTGCTTGGCGCGCAGCTGCAGGCCGTAGTCCGACGTCTTGCGCTTGCGCGCCTGGCCGTGCATGCCGGGCGCGAACGCGCGGCGCTCGATGGCGCACTTCGGCGTGTAGCACCGCTCGCCCTTGAGGTAGAGCTTGGCGCCCTCGCGGCGGCAGAACCGGCAGACCGGACCGCTGTAGTTGGCCATGCTTAGACACGCCTCCGCTTGGGCGGCCGGCAGCCGTTGTGCGGGATGGGCGTCACGTCGGTGATGGCGCTGACCTCCAGGCCGGTGGCCTGAAGCGAGCGGATCGCGGCCTCGCGGCCGGCGCCCGGCCCGCGGACGAAGACCTCGATCGAGCGCATGCCGTGCTCGAGGGCCTTCTTGGCCGTCGCCTCGGCGGTCGTCTGGGCGGCGAAGGGCGTCGACTTGCGGCTGCCCTTGAAGCCCTGCGCCCCGGCCGAGCCCCAGGCGATGACGTTGCCCTCGACGTCGCTGATCGAGATGATCGTGTTGTTGAAGGTGCTCTGGATGTGGGCCTGCCCGTTCACCACGTTCTTGCGCTCGCGGCGCCGTGTGCGGACGACCTTCTTCGTCTTACCCATCTATCTCCTGCGGAGGGCCGCCATCACTTGCCGGCCTTGACCTTCTTCTTGCCGGCGACCGCGCGCTTGGGTCCGCGGCGGCTGCGCGCGTTCGTCCGGGTGCGCTGGCCGCGCACCGGCAGCCCGCGGCGGTGGCGCTGGCCGCGGTACGAGCCGATCTCGGTCAGGCGCTTGATGTTCATCGCGACCTCGCGGCGGAGGTCACCCTCGATGAGGATCTCCTTGGCCGTCGCGAGGCGGTCGATGACCTGGCGCAGGCGCGCGATCTCGTCCTCGGGGATGTCCTTCGTGCGGCGGTCGCCGTCGATGTTGGCCATCTTCAGGATCTTCTTGCTCGTCGTGTCACCGATGCCCGTGATGTAGGTGAGGGCCACGACGACGCGCTTCTGCGGCGGGATGTCGACGCCGGCGATTCTTGCCATCTACTCCCTCAGCCCTGTCGCTGCTTGTGTTTCCACCCCACGAAATCTTCGATTTCGCGGGGACCCCGGAGCGGTTCTCACAGCTGTTGTGCCTGCCTTCATCCTTGTCGTTGCTTGTGTTTGGGTGTCTTCGAGCAGATCACGCGCACCACTCCGTTGCGCTTGATCACCTTGCAGCTCGGACACATCTTCCTGACCGACGGACGTACCTTCATCTCCAAATCTCTCGAATCCGCCCTCGCGACCGGTCGTCCGTCGCGAGCTCGACGCCCACCTTGTCCCCGGCGAGGAGCCGGGTGAAATGGGTGCCGGCGCGGTCGGCGACGTGAGCGAGGACCTTCGCCCCGTTCTCGAGCTCAACCCGGTAGACGCCGTTGGGAAGAGGCTCCACCACGACCCCCTTCACGAGTGAGGGGCGTTGGGGCACGAACGGCGATTGTACCAAAGCAGGCGGCGTCCTCACTCGAGCGCCCCCTTCGTGAGCACGACGGGCCCCCTTTCTGTGATAGCGACGGTGTGCTCAAAGTAGGCGGAGAGGGCGCCGTCGGCGGTGGAGATCGTCCAGCCGTCCGGCTTCATGTACACCTCGTGGGTGCCGGCGTTGACCATGGGCTCGATGGCGAGCGTCATGCCCGGCTTGAGGCGGGGTGGCGTGCCCGGGACGCCGAAGTTGGGCACCTGGGGGTCCTCGTGCATCTGCCGGCCGATGCCGTGGCCGACGAACTGGCGGATGACCGAGAAGCCGTTGCTCTCGACGTGCTGCTGGATGGCGGCCGAGATGTCGCCCAGGAAGCCGCCCGGTCGGGCCTTGTCGATGCCGACGTAGAGCGCCTCCTCGGTGACCTTGACGAGCCGGGCGGCTTCGGGGCTGATCTTGCCCACTCCGACCGTGATGCCGACGTCGGCCCAGAAGCCCTCGAGGACCAACCCCAGGTCGAGGCTGACCAGGTCTCCCGCGGCGATCTTGCGGTTGCCGGGGATGCCGTGGACGGCCTCGTCGTTGATCGAGACGCAGATCGACTTGGGATAGCCGTGGTAGCCGAGGAACCCGGGCGTGGCGCCGCCGTCGCGGATGAGCCGGTCGGCGATGTGGTCGAGCTCGATCGTCTTGACCCCCGGCTCGCACGCCTCCTTGAGGGGCGGCAGCACGGAGGCGAGCAGCGCTCCGGCGCGGGCCATCAGGTCGATCTCGTGGGCGGTCTTGAGGTTGATCATGCTTTCTGCTTCTTGCCCGCCGGCCCCGGGCGCGAACCGTTCATCGAAGCCGAGACGGCCGCCAGCACCTGGCTGCTTATCTCCTCGATTGTTCCCCTGCCGTCGATCTCGGAAACCAGCCCCTCGCCTCGATAGTGGTCGAGGACGGGGACCGTTTTCTCGAGGTAGATCTCGATCCGGGGGCGCACCGCTTCGGGCTTGTCGTCCTCCCGCTGGGACAGCTCGCCGCCGTCCGCCGCGCAGGCGGTGGTTCCCGGCGGGTACGTGCGCTGGCACTGCGGGCAGACCAGCCGGCCCGACAGGCGACGCAGAAGCTCCTCGACCGGCACCTGGAGGTAGATCACGCGGTCGAAGCGCTTGCCGAGGTCGGCCATCAGGCCGTCCAGGGCCTCCGCCTGCGGGACGGTGCGCGGAAAGCCGTCCATGATGAACCCGGGGGCGCAGTCCGGCTGCGTCAGCCGGCTGCGGACGATGCCGATCATGATGTCGTCGGAGACGTACTTCCCGGCGGCCAGGATGGGTTGCGCCTGGCGGCCGAGGGCCGTGCCGGCGGTGATCTCGGCGCGGAGCATATCGCCGGTGGCGATGTGCGGGATGCCGAAGCGAGCGCGCAGGAAATTGGCCTGTGTACCCTTGCCGGAGCCAGGGGCGCCGTAGAGGAGGAGGTTCATCCTCGGCCCCTCCGGCCCTTCGGGCCACCTCCCCATGAATGGGGAGGAGTTGCGGCCATTGGGCCCCTCCGGGCCTTCGGGCCACCTCCCCATGAATGGGGAGGAGTTGCTCTCATTTGATGAAGCCTCGGTACTGGCGCATCACCAGCTGCGTCTGCAGCTGCTTCATCGTGTCGAGCGCGACGCCGACCACGATCAGGATGGCGGTGCCGCCGAGATACATCTGCTGCTGATTGATGCCCGAGATCTTGGACGTGACGATGGGCAGGATGACGGTGATGAACCCCAGGAACACCCCACCGACGAACGTGATGCGATACAGGATCGCGCGCAGGTAATCCTCGGTTGGACGCCCTGGACGGATGCCCGGGATGAAGCTCGAGTAACGCTTCAGGTTGTCGGCCACCTCGTGCACGTCAAACGTGATCGACGTGTAGAAGTACGTGAACCCGAACGTGAACAGGAAGTAGAGCGCGTTGTACGTGATCGCCATCGGCACGTTCGCCGTGCTGGGCGAAAAGTTGCCTCTGACCCACGCCGCGGCCTTGTAGTACCAGGTGTCCGGCGGAGCGCCGGTGAAGTAGTTGGCCACGATGGTGGGGAGGAACATGACCGAGATCGCGAAGATGATCGGAATCACGCCGGCGTGGTTGACGCGCAGAGGGAGGAAGCTCGCCCTCCGCCCCACCTCGCGCCCGCCCGCGACACGCTGGGCCGACTGGATGGGGATCTTGCGCACGGCCTGCTGCACCTCGATGATCACCGCGGTCATCACGAGGGCGATCAGGCCGAAGACGATGAACGGCACGTAGTCCGCCAGGCCGCCGCCCGTCTGGTTGGCGCCGAACACCGCCGAGATGCCCTGCGGGCCGCGGCCGATGATGCCGGCGAAGATGATCAGCGAGACGCCGTTGCCGATTCCGTACTCGGTGATGAGCTCACCGAACCACATCAGCATGACCGTGCCGGCCGTGAGGACGAGGATGATCTGCAGGCGCTGGAACCACTCGAGCGGACCCAGGATCGCGGGCTGGGTGTTCTGGAACAGGACCGTGAACCCGTACGCCTGGCCCGCGCCGAGCGCGACCGTCAGGTAGCGGCTCCACCGCTGGATGCGCCGCCGCCCCATCTCGCCTTCCTTCTGGATCTCCTTGATGCGCTCGGAGATCACAGTCATCAGCTGCATGATGATCGTGGCGTTGATGTAGGGGTTCATGCCCATCGCGACGATGCTGAATCGCGAAAGGCCGCCGCCCGAGAACAGGTCGAGCAACCCGAGCAACGCCTGCTGGTTGAAGAGAAGACCGAGCGCGGTCTTGTTCGCCTCGGGGATGGCGATGTTGGAGAAGAGGCGGAAGATGACGAGGATCCCGCCCGTGAAAAGGATCTTGTTCCGGAGCTCGGGGAGCCGGATGGCGTTGATGAGCGCCTCGAAGAGGTTCATCTAGCTACTCCTCGGCGGTCGGTTCCGGTTCGCTTTCTTCTTTCTTGTTGAGTACGGTCACGGTGCCACCGGCCTTCTCGATCGCTTCGCGTGCGCTGTTGCTGATCGCGTGGGTCTCGACCGTCAGCTTGCGCTTGATGCGTCCGGCGCCGAGGATCTTGATGTCCGCGCCGGTCTTGACGAGGCCGGCCTCGCGAAGCTGCTGTCCGTCGACCTTGCTGCCGTCGGCGAAGCGGCTGAGCTTGGAGACGTTGACCACCTCGTAGACCTTCTTGAAGCGGTTCTTGAAGCCGGGCAGCTTGGGGAGGCGCTGTGACAGCGGCATCTGGCCACCCTCGAAGCCGAGCCGGAAGCCTTCACTCCGGGCGTTCTGGCCCTTCTGGCCGCGGCCCGAGGTCTTGCCCCGGCCCGAACCGGTTCCGCGGCCGACGCGCTCGGGGCGGCGGCGGGATCCACGCGCGGGCTTCAGGTCATGCAGCTGCATCGGGCTAGTGACCCCTCTGGTGCTTCTTGGTGGAGCGGGAGCGCCAGATCTTGTAGCGGCTGCGCGTCGGGCGCTTCCAGGGCTCTCCTTCGACAGCGACCAGGAACGCGACGCGCCGGAGCATGCCACGGACCGCGTCGTTGTCGGGAAGCTCGCGCGTCTGGTGCATGCGCCGGAAGCCGAGCGACTCGACGGTGGCACGGATCTCCGGCCTCGCGCCGATGGCCGACTTCATGAGCGTGGCTTTGAGGGTCCTGTCAGCCACGTGTCTCCGCTCCCGTGCCTGCCGGCACGACCTCCGCAGTGCGGGGCGATGACGCGCCGTAGGCTGCGGCCAGGCGCTTGCCCACCATCTGCTCGACCTCTTTGCCGCGGAGGTCCGCGACCTGCTGAGCCGTCTTGAGCTGCTGCAGCGCGGCAAGCGTTGCGCGCACGGTGTTGATGGGGTTGTTCGTCCCGTGCGACTTGGTGAGGATGTCCTTGATCCCGGCCGTCTCGATCACCGCGCGCATCGCACCGCCCGAGATGACGCCGGTGCCCGGCGCGGCCGGCTTGAGCATGATCCGCGCCGAGCCCAACTTGAGGTTCACCTCGTGCGGGATCGTCGTGCCGACCATCGGCACGGTGATCATGTTGCGCTTGGCCACCTCCATCCCCTTGCGGATCGCTTCGGTCACCTCGCGCGCCTTGCCGATGCCGGCGCCGACGCGCCCGTTCATGTCGCCCACGACGATGAGCGCGCTGAATGAGAACTTGCGGCCGCCCTTGACGACCTTGGCGACGCGGTTGACGCGGACTACGCGGTCGGCAAGCTCGGAGCGCTCGCCCCTATCGCTGTAGCGTCCGCCACCCATCTGTCTGGACAATGCTTTAAAACTCCAATCCGGCTTCGCGCGCGGCGTCGGCCAGCGCCTTGATCCGTCCGTGGTACAGGAAGCCGCCGCGGTCGAACACGACCGTGCTGACGCCGGCAGCCTTCGCCTTGGCAGCGATCGCCTTGCCCACCTCGGTGGCCTGCGCGACGCCGTTGCCCTTGGCCTTCAGGTCGACGGTCGAGGCGGCCGCAAGCGTCCGGCTCGCGCTGTCGTCGATGACCTGAGCGTAAAGGTGGTTGAGGCTGCGGAACACCGCCAGGCGCGGCCTGTGCTGCGTGCCCGCGACGTGCACCCGCACGCGTCTGTGGCGGCGGTTGCGGGTCTGCTTGCGGTCGGTTCGCTTGATCATGCGGTGGCCTTTGCGCCCTTGCCGGCCTTGCCCGGCTTGCGCCGGATCTTCTCGCCGCGATACATCACGCCCTTGCCCTTGTACGGCTCGGGTGGACGCAGCCCGCGGAGGTTGGCCGCGACCTGGCCGACGTCCTCGATCGAGATCCCTGTCACCGAGAACTTCGTCGGGTCCTGGACGTCGATGTTGATGCCCTTCGGCGGCTTGAAGCGGATCGGGTGGGAGAAGCCGAGGTTGAGCACGAGCTCCTCGCCCTGCTTGGCCACGCGGTAGCCGACGCCGACCAGCTCGAGGTGCTTCGTGAACCCCTTGTCCACCCCCTCGACCATGTTGGCGACGAGGCTGCGGACGAGCCCGTGGAGCGCGCGGTCCCGGTAGCCGTCCGAAGGGCGCTCGAAGACGAGCGTGCCGTCGTTCTGCTTGACCGTGATCTCGGCCGGCAGGGTGCGCTCGAGCAGTCCCTTGGGACCCTCGACCTTGACATGGCCCGGCTGCACCGTGACCTTCACGTTCTTCGGCAGCTGGACCGGCAGCAACCCGATTCGCGACAACTTCTTTCTCTAGCTCCCTTCTTTCACCACACGTACGCCAGGACTTCGCCGCCCAGCCCCTGGCGGAGCGCTTGCCTTCCGCTCATCACGCCCTCGGACGTGCTCAGGATGGCGATGCCGAGACCGCCGAGGACCCTCGGGATCTCGGTCTTGCGCGCGTAGACGCGCAGTCCGGGGCGGCTGATCCTCTTCACGCCCGAGATCACGCGGGTGCGGTCCGGGCGGGACTTGAAGATGATACGCATCGTCTGTATCGACCCGTCGGCGTCGACGTCGAAGCCGGCGATGTAGCCCTCGTCCTTCAGCACGCGCGCGATCTCGAGCTTGACGCGCGACGCTGGGACCTTCACCTCGGCGTGCCGGGCGGCGTTCGAGTTGCGGATGCGCGTCAGCATGTCGGCGATCGGGTCGCTGACGAGCCCGGCCGGGGCCTTTTTCGCTGCTGCTTTTGCGGGCGCCTTGGGCGCGGTTGCGGTTGCCATCATTTCCTCACCAGCTCGACTTCGTCACGCCGGGGATGCGTCCCTCGGCGGCGAGTGTCCGGAAGCAGATGCGGCACATGCCGAAATCACGCAGGAACGCGCGCGGCCGCCCGCACAGACGGCAGCGGTTGTGGTACCGAACCTTGAACTTCGGGTGTGCAAGGTCCCGCTTCCAGCGCTCGATCGAAGCTTTCTTGGCCAAACTCTCTCCTCTTCAGCTCTTCCTGAACGGCATACCCAGCCGGGTCAGCAGGCTGCGCGCCTCGTCGTCGTTGCGTGCCGTGGTCACGATGCTGACCTCGAGCCCGCGGAGCTTGTCGATCTTGTCGTAGTCGATCTCGGGGAACACGACCTGCTCGCGCAGCCCGAGCGAGTAGTTGCCCCGTCCGTCGAAGCCGTCCGGGCTGACGCCGCGGAAGTCGCGGATGCGCGGCAGCGCGACGTTGATCAGCTTGTCGAGGAAGTACCACATACGCCGGCCGCGCAACGTCGTCTTGATGCCGACCGTCTGCCCCGCGCGGAGCTTGAACGCCGCGACCGACTTCTTGGCCTTGACCAGCTGCGGCTTCTGGCCGGTGATCGTCTGCACGTCGCCGACGGCCGCGTCCAGGGCCTTGTCGTTGTCCTTCGCCTCGCCGATGCCGATGTTGACGACGATCTTCTCGATCCGAGGCACCTGCATCACGTTGGCGTAGTCGAACTCCTTGGTGAGCTGGGGCATGATCGTGTCGCGGTAGGTCGTGAGCATCCGCGGCGGCTGCTCCGACTTCGTGCCTGCCGCCTTGGGGGCCGCCTCCTTCTTGGGTGCTTGCTGCTTTGCCTTGGCCACTTTTGCCTTTACTGGGCCTCCGTCTTGCGCACGCGCTCGTAGGGCTCGCCGCAGTGCCGGCACACCAGGACGCGAGCGCCGGACTCGAGCACGGTGTGCTTGGTGCGCGTCGGCCGCCCGCAGGACGGGCAGACGAGCATGACGTTGGAGTAGGCGAGCGGCGCTTCGAAGTCGACGATGCCGCCCTGCGCGACCTGGACGCCGCCGCGGCGCTGGCCGGCCTTCGTGTGCCGCTTGAGGATGTTGACGCCCTTGACGACGATCTTGTGCTGGTCCGGGATGGTGCGCAGCACCTCGCCCTGCTTGCCCTTGTCCTTGCCGGCGATGACGATCACGGGATCGCCTGGCGCAAGGTCGAGCCAGCGGCGCTTCGGTTCGGGCTTGTTCTTGAGCATGTGTGGGTTAAAGGACCTCCGGGGCGAGCGAGATGATCTTCATGAAGTTGCGCTCGCGCAGCTCGCGGGCGACCGGACCGAAGATACGAGTCCCCCGCGGGTTGTTGGCCTGGGCCAGCAGCACGGCCGCGTTCTCGTCGAAGCGGATGAGCGAACCGTCGGGCCGCTTGTACTCCTTGTTGACCCGAACCACGACCGCCTTCACCACCTCGCCCTTCTTGACCTGGCCGCCCGGCTGGGCGGACTTGACGGTGGCGGTGATGATGTCGCCCACGTAGGCGTACTTGCGGTAGTGGCCGCCGGCGACGCGGATGACCAGGAGCTCTTTCGCCCCCGAGTTGTCCGCGACCTTGAGCCGGGTTTCCTGCTGGACCATCTTCTGTGCCCTACCTGGCCTTCTCGACGATCTCGAGCAGCCGCCAGCGCTTCTCCTTGGAGAGCGGGCGGGTCTCGGTGATGCGGACGAGGTCGCCCACGCCGCACTCGTTCTTCTCGTCGTGGACCTTGAACTTCGAGCGCTGACGCACGGTCTTGCGGTAGAGCCTATGCGCCTTGGACGAGCCGACCTGGACGATGACGGTCTTGTCCATCTTGTCGGCGATCACGTAGCCCATGCGGACCTTGCGCCGGCCCCGCGCCTCGGCGGCTTGCTGGGGAGCGGTCTTGGTGGCCGTATCGCTCATGCGCTTTCCTCTTTCTTAGTGCGGCGTCCGCGCCTGGGCTTGGGTTCTTCAGCGACGGGCTCCGCCGCCTCGGGTTCTGCTTCCTCCGGCTCGGCGAGCGCGACCGCAGACTCCTCGTGAGCCACCGTCGGACCGAAACCGAAGTCGCGCTCGCGCAGCACGGTCATGATGCGGGCGATGTCGTGGCGGACCTTCGAGATCTGGCTCGAGTTCTCGAGCTGGCCGACGGCGTGCTTGAACCGGAGCTCGTAAAGCTCCCGCCGCGCGGTGCGCAGGCGCATGCCCAGCTCGTCCGCCTCGAGGACGCGCAGCTCGTCGACCTTCACCGCCCACCTCCCGTCTCGGACGCCGCCACGAAGCGCGTCTTCATGGGCAGCTTGGCCGCGGCGAGCTTCATCGCCTCCTTCGCCACCTCGGGAGTGACGCCGCCCATCTCGAACAGCACCCGTCCCGGCTTGACGACGGCCACCCAACCCTCGGGGTTGCCCTTGCCGGAGCCCATGCGGGTCTCGGCCGGCTTCTTGGTGATCGACTTGTCGGGGAAGACGCGGATCCAGATCTGGCCGCCGCGCTTCACGTGGCGCGTCATCGCGCGCCGCGCGGCCTCGATCTGGCGGTTCGACATCCACGCCGCCTCGAGCGCCTGCAGCCCGTAATCGCCGAACGCGACCGTGGCTCCGCGCGTGGAGATGCCCGTGCGCCGGCCGCGGTGCATCTTGCGGTACTTGACGCGCTTGGGGATGAGCATCAGCTGTCTGCCTTCTTCGTGTTCCTGACGGTTCCGGACTTCTTGACCTCGGCGGGCGTCGTCTTCGTCCGCACCGCCGTCTTCTTCGCCTCGGTCCCAGCCTCCGCCTTCGGCTTGGGCGCGGCCTTCGGCTTGGCGGGTGCGGCCGCCTTGTCCTCGACCTTTCCAGTCGCGGTACGGGTTCGGCGCGGCGCGGCCTTGGCGATCGCCTGCGGCGTGTCCGCGACCTGGACGTTGACGGCGCTCGGCTCCGGCGTGGCCTCGATGATCTCGGCTTGCGCGGCGATGGGCTCCGCGGCCGTGGCGACGGCCGCCGCCTCCTCGGTGATGGGCGCGACGCGGCGCTGCGCCGGCGTGATCACGTCCTTGTAGATCCAGACCTTGATCCCGATGGCGCCGAAGGTCGTCTTCGCCGTGGCGCGGCCGAAGTCGATGTCGGCGCGAAGCGTGTGCAGCGGAACCCGACCCTCGCGGTCCTGCTCGCGACGCGCCATCTCGGCGCCGCGCAGGCGGCCGCCGGCGTAGAGGCGGATGTCCTTGGCGCCCGCGCGCATCGTGCGCAGGATCGAATGATTCATCGCGCG
>CBJLKR010000022.1:0-17140 GCA_966423695.1 uncultured bacterium
GCGTTTCCGCGCCCCGGCGGCCGCTGATGCATCGCCATCACATAAGGAAGGGGCCGCGCGAAAAGGCGGTCGTATTTCTCGAGTAGCGTTTTGAGGTTGCGCGCGAACGAATCGTCGTCTTCGTCGTCCAGGTCGAGCAGCCCGCCGCGGTGCCGCACCGGAGCGAGATGGACCTCGTACGGCCAGCGCGCGAACTCGGGCACGAAGGCGATCCAGCGCTCGTCGCCCACGACGAGGCGTGGCCCGGCGCGCTCGCTCGCGATCACGTCGCAGTAGAGGCAGCGTCCGGTCTTTCGCTTGTGCCGCGCGCCCGCCGCAAGCTCGCGCTGCACCACGGGCGGCACGAACGGATACGCGTAGATCTGGCCGTGCGGGTGGCTGAGCGTCACGCCGATCTCCTCGCCGCGGTTCTCGAAGACGAAGACGTACTTCACGTTCGGCAGGCGGCCGAGCTCGGAGGTGCGGTCGCGCCAGACGGCGATCAGGTCACGGATGCGCTCGACGCTCTGCGCGCCGAGGGACGAGTCGTGATCGGGCGTGTAGCACACGACCTCGCACCGGCCTTGCTCTCCGGTGTACGACGGGAAGCGGTTCTCGAAGACGGCGATGTAGTAGTCGGGCTCGGGGATCTCGGTCTCGAGGCCGCCGGGCCTGGTCGGGCACAGCGGGCAGTGGTCGGCCGGCGGATGGTACGTCCGGTCCTGGCGCCACGGTGCGACGGTCACCCACTCCTCGAGCAGCGGGTTCCAGCGAAGTTCGCTCAGGTTCTCTTCTCGTAGTAGATGAGGTAGCGGCCGTCCGCCTTCTCGACGACCCGTTTCTCAACTCGTTTCGAGCTCACGCTTCACCGCGCTTCGCGAGCAGCCTGCCGACCTCTCGCGCCGCGCCGAGCTGTTCCGGTGTCGCTTGCGACGCTCCGCACACGGCGACGTAACGGCGCGGCATCGTGCGCAAGTCTATTCGGTAAGATGACGGGCGAAGTTCAACGCCCGTGGGGCAAAGGAGGTGAGGCGGAGCTTTGGATAAACCGAGTCGCGGTACCAGCCGCCTCGTTTGCCAGCCAGTAGCTCGGGAGGTCGTAAGCCTCTAAGGCTTCTGAACCGGATCCGGCTCCTGGAGTCGGAGGCGGTAGTACTGCGAACGTAGACGTCGAGGGTCGGAGTCCTCTCCGACCCTCGATTTTTTTCGCCAGTACGATTCACACTCGTGGCGCAGGACTTTGCGGCCCAGCTCAACGCCATCCCGGAAGGCTGGGTCTCGGCCATGGGCATGACCATCACCCACGCGACGAAGGACGAGGTGCGCGCGGAGCTGACGATCGGCCCGCAGCACCTCCAGGGCTACGGCATCGTCCACGGCGGTGTGCACTGCGGGATCGTCGAGACGCTCTCCTCGATGGGCGCCTACCTCTTCGCCCGCGAGCGGGGCCGGCACGTCGTCGGGCTGGAGAACAACACGAGCTTCATCCGCGCGGTGCGCGCGGGCTCGAAGCTGCACGCCGTCGCGACACCCATCACGCGCGGCCGGCAGACACAGGTGTGGCAGGCGCAGGTCCTGGACGAAGAGGAGCGCCTGGTCGCCACCGGCCGCGTGCGTCTTTTGTGCATCGCCGACGACCAGCAGCTCGCCGGCGAGAAGGTGCAGGGGGCGCTGAGCGAGCCTTCGGCCTAGACCGCCGACTTCAGGTGGATCAGCTCCCCCCCGTGACGTAGCTGAAGATGATCTGGTCGATCAGCCGCTCCACCGGCGCGAGGTCGTCGGTGAACACCTGGTCGTGATACGGCGAGACGCGCAGCCGTCCCTCGTTGACCACGCTCAGCGCGACGGTCTGCGCGACCGGCTCGTGGACCAGCGCGAGGTTGTGCTCGACGTCCGCGAGAGTGACCGGCTCGGTGGTCCCGTAGACGAGGGTGTTGTTGAACTCCGGCACGTCGACGAGGAACACCGACGGGTAGACCGCGGCCATCGTGCTCGCAATCGCGTCGACGAGGCGGAAGTCGGTTGCCGTCCGTCCCGCGTTCACGACCGCGACTCCGCCGGGGCGAAGGTGATCGCGCACCTCGCTGAAGAACTCCTGCGTCGTCAGGTGGAACGGGATGTAAGGCTGGCGGTACGCGTCCATGACGATGACGTCGTACTTGGAGCTCGTCGTGTCGACCCAGTACCGCGCGTCGGCGACGACCGGGTGCACGTTCGGCTCGTCGAGATGGAAGTACCGGTGCGCGACGTCGAGCACGTCGGGGTCGATCTCGACGCCCGTGATCTGCACGCCGTCTCCGTACGCGGCCGTGTACTGGCGCGCGGCCGTCCCCCCCGCCAGCCCGAGGATGGCGACGTCGCGCGGCTTCACCTCGGAGTCCTGCGCCGGACGGAACGACGAGGCGACGACCATGTAGTCCCACGGGCCGCCGGTGAGCAGGGTCGTGGGGTCGTAGATGGAATGGACCGCCTCGCCTTCGTTGAGGATCAGCTCGGTCCGCGTACCGTCGCGGACGACCTGGATGTAGCTGTAGGGCGACTCCTTCTCATAGATGAGCTGCCCGACCTGTGGCGGCTTGATGCCTGACGGAAGGAAGATCCACGCCAGGATCACCGCCGCGGCGAAGGCGGCGTAGAACCGCCGGCGCGGCCACGGCCACAGACCGATCACGGACACGCCCACCAGCACCAGGCCGAAGCCCTCGAGCGTCGGCCGCGTGCCGAAGGTCGGGATGAACCAGAAGACGGGGAGGAACGTGCCGAGGATGCTGCCGGCGGTCGAGAGCGCGTACACCCGCCCCGCGGTGTTGCCGCCCGTCTCGACGTCGCGCAGGAGAAGCCGGATCGCGAACGGGCTCACGCAGCCGAGCAGGATGACGGGGGCGGCGAACAGGATGACAACGGCGAACAGCGTGCCCGCGACCAGGCCGACGCTGAGCTCCTTGAACCCCTGCTGCGACGCCAGCAGGATCGGGTAGCTGACGAGCGGGATGATCCCGATCCACAACCCCGCCCACGCCGTGATCTGGTACAGCACCTCCTCCCGCGGGTGCCGGTCGGCGACGCGCCCACCGATCACGTAACCCGCGGAGAGGTAGATGAGGATCAGGCCGATGAGGACCCCCCACACGTAGAGGCTGGTGCCGAAGTACGGCGCGAGCAGTCGCGACGCGCCGAACTCGACGCCCAACGACGCCATCCCGGAGACGAAGACAAGCGGAAGGAGCAGGCGGCGGGCGAGGAGCGCGCGGTCTGTCAGGAGGGTTGCTCCGCAGCCCACTTCCGCGTCCGCTCGTCCATGGGCACGGGCAGCTGGACCCTCACTTCTGCGTACATGTCTCCGGTGGCTCCGCCCTTCGGGTCGGGCAGCCCGAGGCCGCGCAGCCGGATCTTGGTCCCATTCTGTGTCTCGGCCGGGATGTTGAACTTCACCTGGCCGCCCTTGAGCGTGGGCGCAGCAACCTCGCCGCCGCCCAGCGCGACCCGCAGCGGCACCGGCACCGCCACGCGCACGTCCTTCGCGTCGGCGCCCTCGCGCGTGAACACAGGGTCCGGCGCGACCTGCACCGTCGCGCGCAGGCCGGGCACGCGGAGCACGGTGCCCTCCTTCACTCCTGCCGGCACCTTCACCTCGACCCGCCGGCCTCCCGGGAGCTCGACCGTCCGGCTCGTGCCCCGGAACACCTCACCAAGGCTGACCGTGATCGGCGCCTCGACGTCGAACGCCTGCTGCTGCCGGGCGCCGCGACCTGCGCGCGCGGCGCCGCCGAAGATCGAGCCGAAGATGTCCCCGAAGCCGGCGCCCTCGCCGAAGAGGTCCTGCATGTCCTCTGGGGTGACGGTGCGGTACTCGACGCGGCCGGGGCCTGCCCCGGGCGCGCCGCGGGGCCCGCGCGCCTGGCCGGGCTGCACCCCGGCGGCCTGGTACGCGGCCCAGTCCGGCCCGAACTCGTCGTAGAGCTTTCGCTTCTTCGGGTCGGAGAGGACCTCGTGCGCCTCCGAGAGCTCCTTGAAGCGCGCCTCGGCCTGCTTGTCGTCCTTGTTCAGGTCGGGGTGGTATTTGCGCGCCAGCTTGCGGAACGCGGACGAGATGTCCTTCTGCGTCGCCGTCCGCGGCACGCCCAGCACGTCGTAGTGGTCCTTCGCCCTAGCCATTGGTTGACCTATCTATCTACCCGTTTGTGGTGCTCCACCCAACCTGGCCGGCGCTCGTAGCCGAGGGTCTCGTTGATGTGCAGCATCGGCGCGTTCTCGGCGTCGTTGTCGGTGTGCACCTCCGGCACCCCCAGCTCGACCGCCTGCGCCAGGGTCTGGAGCTTGACCGCGCGTGCGATGCCGCGACCGCGGTGCTCGCTGTCGACGCAGGTGAACCCGGTCCATACGGTCCCGCGGACGGGCGGGTACTTCAGGTAGCTCATGGCGACCACGCGATCGCGCTCGCACGCGATCCACCATCGGTCGTCGCGGCGGTCAGGCGCGTGGACGCGCTTCTCGAAGTCCGCGAACGCCTCGGTGACGATGGGCAGGGTGTGGGGCACGTCCTGGATCGTCTCCTCGTTGAGGTGGTAGAGCTTTCGGTACTTGTCGGCGTCATTCCAGTCCGCCACGGTCAGGAGCTCGACCCCGGCGGCCTTTACCTTTTCGCGCGCGGCGGTGGCCTCGCTCACAAGCCGCGCCCCGTGCTGCTTGAGATCGAGGACCCAGACCTTCTCCGCCCGTTCCTGTGTGTACCCGAGGGCTTTGAGGGCGTCGAGCTGCTCGGGCTCGTCCTCGCCGCAGTAGGCGAGAAGCATGCGTGAGCCCTGCCGGACGGCCTCGCGCTCGATCCACGACCACAGCTCGACGAAAAGCCCGGTGTCGGTCCTCCGCCGGTCCAGCCACACCTCGATCTCGCAGTGCCGGTCGGGGAGCTTTGCCCACGGCCCGTGCAGCCACGCGAGGAACGCGATCGGCTCCCCGCCGTCCTCGGCGATGAAGCGCCCCGCCTCGTAACCCTCGCGCAGGTTCACCCAACGGAACCGCGTGATCACCGGATCCGCCGGAAAAGCCGGGTGCATCAGGTCCGCCGCAAGCCCCGCGTCGTCGAGGGACGCAGGCCGGTAGGTCACAGCCACGAACGGAGAATCTACAGCCGGACGATTCGCGGCATGACCCGGCCGCCTTCGATGTCCAGGACCGCGACCGACGGCGTCTGGACGCGCACGAGGTGCCTGGCGACCTGAAGCCAGCACCACTCGAACCACCCCGGGTGCTGCGTGAGGCGGCGCCGGGCCGTCTGCCCGTTCCACTGGTGCACGCCGCCCGGGTTGACGACGAGCGCGCCGTCGACCTCGCTCACATCGGCGCGGTGCGTGTGGCCGTGGACGATGACGTCCGCGCCGGGAAAGCGCCGGCGCAGGCTGCGCGGCAGGCCCGTGTGCGGCCGGAAGAATCCGAGGCTCAGCGTCCACAGCAGCGTGTTCGGCTCCTCGACCCAGCGCGGCCCCTGACCGTGGACGAGGACGATGCGCTTGCCCTCCAGCGTCAGCTCGCGCGTGACCGGCAGATCCGGCAGGGCACCGTCGTGATCGCCGCGCACCGCCTCGACCGGCGCGATTCGCGCGAGCTGGTTCAGCGTCGACCGTGCGTTCACATCGCCGGCGTGAAGGATGAGATCGACGCCCGCGAACGCCTGGAAGAGCCCGTCCGGAAGGCGGTCGACGAACTCGGGGCAGTGGGTGTCGGCGACGAGGCCGATGCGCATCACGCCGCTTCCTCCACCCTCCTCGTCACGGCCTGCCTAGCTTATCCTCCAACTGCAGATTGACGTTTTGATGGCTGGACTTGACAAATTGGCAAGCCGCGGTTTCTAATTAGCGGCATGCAAGACCAACAGCGCGAAATCTTGAGCCAGGTCGCCGCCGGGACGATCACGGCCGAGGAAGGCGCCGCCCGCCTCGAAGCCCTCGAGTCTGACGCCACCCCGGCGCCCGCCCCGACCGCGACCCCGATCGCCCCCGCGAGCGGCGTCCGGCAGGTGACGGTCAACAGCCGCTTCGGCAACACCGAGATCGTGGGCGATCCCACCGTGGCGACTGCGGTCGCCGACGGTCCACACCGCGCCCGCCAGGACGGCGACACCATGGTCATCGATCAGTCTTTGCTGAGCGGCGAGACGACGTTCGAGTTCAACCGCCAGAGGATCTCCATCCCAGGCTTCGACTCTCAGAACCGGCTCCTGGTCCGGATGAATC
Organism: uncultured bacterium; assembly: GCA_966423695.1. GTDB lineage: Bacteria > Chloroflexota > Dormibacteria > Dormibacterales > Dormibacteraceae > 40CM-4-65-16. The sequence goes on from CBJLKR010000022.1 coordinate 6,213, forward strand.
CGACGCTCGCGCTCCGCACGCGCGTGCAGGCCGGCAACCTTCGCATCCAGGGCGTCCGCGGGCCGATCACCGGCGACGTCCAGGCCGGCAACTGCATCGTTGAGGACTTCGTCGCCCCGGTGAACCTCGCCGTTTCCGCCGGCAACCTCGAGGCCCGCGGCCGCATCGACGGAGGCAGGAGCGCCGTCCGCTGCCAGATGGGCGAGGTGAAGGTCGTGCTGGACAAGAGGTCCAGCGTGCGCATCAGCACGCACACGACGCTCGGTAAGGTCGCAATCGAGGGTGTAGACGGTCCCGTCCTCGGTGCCGGCGCCGGCAGCCTCGACATCAGCTGCACGATGGGCGACGTCAGGGTCAGCGTCGAGTGATGGCGCGCGCCCAGACACGCCGCCCGCCCGCGAATTGCCCGGTGTGCAATCACCGGTTCATGACCACCCGAGTGGCGTGCCCGGAATGCAGCACCGAGCTCTCGGGGGCGTTCACGCAGTGCGAGTTCTGCGTCCTGACCGACGAGGACCGCGACGTCCTGCGGGTGTTCCTGGCGTCGCGCGGGAACATGAAGGACCTCGAGCGTCACCTGGGGGTCAGCTACCCCACCGCCCGCTCGCGGTTCGACGCCCTGCTGGGCAAGCTCGGCATCGAGCGGGCTGCCGCGCCGGCTCCATCGCGCCTCGAGCTGATGGAGCAGGTCGCGCGCGGCGAGATCGACGTCGACGAAGCGATGAAGAGGCTGGCCGACAGCCCCACGACATGAGAGCTTCTCAGTTCGCGCGACCTCATTTGACGGAGGCGAAAAGATGATCCCGATGGAGCCGAGCCCGGAGGACATGGCGCGTCAGCTCGCCGAGCGTCGCGCCGAGATGGAGCGCTCGCGGACGATCGCGCGGTACGCGCACTCGCGCACCGGCCTGCTGAGCCGGTACGTCCGCCGGCTTGCCGACCGCATCGACCCCACCGGGCAGCGGCGCAGGGAGGTGTGACCGTGGAAGAGCTCACGGCGACGGCGACCGCCGCTCCCGAATCCGTGCCGGCGCGCCGGCCGCGACCGTGGACCGTGCTCGCCTCGTCCCCGTTCCGCAAGCTGTTCGCCGCGGCGACGCTGTCCGTGTTCGGCGACTTCTTCAGCTACATCGCGATGGCGTGGCTGGTCCTCCAGCTCACCGGCTCGAGCCTCGCGCTGGGCACGGTGCTCGTGGTCGAGGCCCTGCCCAGGGCGGTTCTGATGGTCGTCGGCGGGGCGATCTCGGATCGTTTCTCTGCGCGCGTGACGATGCTCGGCTCGATGGGCATCCGGGCGCTGTTCGTGGCGCCCCTCGCGTTGCTCGTCGTCACCGGTCACGTCCAGATGTGGGAGGTCTACGGCATCGCGGCGGTGCTTGGGATCTTCGCGGCGTTCTTCTTCCCCGCGCGGTCGTCGATCCTGCCCCAGGTCGTCGCCGACCACGAGCTCGAGCCTGGAAACGCGCTCCTGAACGTCACCGGCCAGGCCGCCGTCATCCTCGGCCCCATCCTCGCCGGGGTCGTCGTGGCGACGTTCGGCACCGGCTGGGCATTCGCCGCGGACGCCGCGTGCTTCGCGCTCGGCTTTGTCTTCGTGCTGTGGCTCCCGGTGCCTGCGCGCCCCGCCCAGACGCAAAAGCACCCCGACGGCGGGCTCGGCGGCCAGATCCTCGCCGGCCTGCGCTACGCGTGGAACGATATCGGCCTGCGCGTGGCCCTGATCGTCATCGCGGTCATCGACTTCGGCGCCAACGGCGCCCTTGGCGTCGGCCTCCCCACGCTTGCGCACGGGCGCTTCGGCGCCGGCGCGGCGGGCCTCGGCATCCTGTTCGGCGCATGGGGCGTGGGCGCGACCGCCGGCGCGCTGGGGGCCGGGTTCGTGCAACCGCCCAAGCACTTCGGGCACCTGATCATCGGCCTGTGCCTGTGGCTGGGCACCGGCATGGTGATCGTCGGCACGGTGCCGTCTCTTCTCCCGGCCGCGATCGCCATGGGGCTTTCGGGCATCGGCACCGGCGTCGTCAACACCTACGGCATCAGCTGGCTGCAGCGGCGCACGGTGCCCGCGATGCAGGGTCGCGTCATGTCGCTGGTCATGCTCGCCTCGATGGGCCTCACGCCCATCGCCTTCGCCGCTTCAGGCGTGCTCGCTCAGGTCAACGTGACGGCGCTGTTCGTGATCGCGGGTGGGCTGACGCTCGCCTGCGGGGCCGGCGTGCTCGCCAGCCGTCCGGCTCGCTCGATTACCTGATCCCGGCGGCGGCAAGGCCCGCGGCGTGGGCGGCCGAGGCGTCCGCGCCGGCGTCGAGCGCCTGCACGGCCGCGCCGGCGAAGGCGTGGGCGCGCGGCTGGTCGAAGTTGAGGTCGATGTTCGCGAGCGCAAACCACGCGCAGTACTGCTGGCGCGCGTAGCTCACGGTCTCGGGCGGCCTGCTCATCGCCGCCGTCGCCCACTGCACTTCGGTCGACACGTCCTTGCCCGACGACAGCGCCTTGAACGCGCCCTGCGCCGCAGCGTGACAGGCGCTGGCCGGGGCGCCACCGCGCTTGGCCCACGAGAACCACTCGGCATAGGAGCGGTCTTCCGCGGTCGGCCCGACGGGTGCTTTCTTGGGAGCGGCCTGCTCGACGACCTGCCAGGTGGGCTTGGCGGTCCCCGGAGCGTTCGACTGCCCGGCCGGGGGATCGGGTGCCGGCGCGGGAACCGGCGCCACGGGCAGCTGGCCGCCGACGACGGGCGCCGCCGGAGCGGGAGGCGGCTGCGGCGCGGCCGTGTGGACCGCCGGCTGCGAGGTCGCGTGGGGGACCTGCTCCTTGGGTGAGAACCACGTCGGCGTCCCGGGCTCGGCGGCGAGGGGCACCCTCGGCGCCCACGCCGGCACCTGGAAGTCCGACGGCCTGCCCGGCTGTGCGGGAGCCGGCGTCGCGTTCGACGCCTGCGACGGCGCCCATGCCGGTGCCGAAGGCGCGGCCGCGGCGGGGCTGACGGGTTTGGCCGGCTCGGCCGGAGGGATCGTCTCCGGTTCGGTCGGCGGGGTGGTGTCCGCGTGGGGCAGCGGAGGCTCCGATGCCGCCACCGGCGCGGGTGGGGTCGGGGGCGGCGCCGCCGTCCTGGGGGCGTCAGGGGCGGGCTCGGGCGCCGGCGGGACAGGCTTGACCGTGGCGGCCGGCTGCGAGGCATTGGCGGGCGGAACCGTCGGCGCAACGTCGGCCGGCTTCGGCGGTGCCGAGGCCTGCGGCGCCGGGGGCGCGGGGGCCGGCGTGGGCGCCTGGGCCGAGTCGAACGACTCGGGCCAGCTTGGGATCGCTTGCGCCGGGGTTTCCGGCTCCTCCAGCTCCGAGGGCGGCGGCCAGGCGGGCATCGCCCGCTCGGTGGGCGGCTCGGGCGGCCAGATGTCGGTCTCCTCCGGGGGGGCAGGCCCGGCCTCGGCGCGCGGCGGCCAGGTCGACTTCAGGGCGTCGGCGGCCACGGCCCTGGGCGGCTCGGTCAGCGGGGCGGCCGTCACGCTGGCCGGCGCGGCTGTCACGTCAGCCGGCGGGGCTTCAGCGGCGGCCTCGTCGGCGGCCGCCGACTCCCCGGCGGACGCCTCTGGCGCCGGCTCGCCGGCGACCGTGTCCGACCAGACCTCCCCTGACCCCGGGGCCGGCGTGGCGTCCAGCCGCTCCGCGCTCGCGGCGGCCGGGTCCTCCTCGATGACGTCGATCGGTTCGCATGGAGAGGACGGCACCGTCGCGGCCCACGCCGGGGTCCCCTTCTTCGCGCCCTCGCCGTTCGCCGACGGCTCGGGCTCCGCCCAGTCGGGATCGCCTTTGGCCGGTGACGAAGGCTCGGCCGCGTCGGGCTTCTGCGCCCACACAGGCGTCGTCTCGCTCGTGGGGACGGCGGCTACCGGCTCGTCGGCCGCGGGCTCGCCGGGCGGCGTCGAATCATGCGGAGCGGCGGGCTCGGACTCCAAATCGCCGTCAGTCTAGCGATGGGATCGCCGGTTTGAGACGAGATCAGCCGAAGAGGTTTTGGAGTGCGTCCTCGGGCACCGGGTCGGGCTGCTGCTCGGCCCAGTCGGCCGCGTCCGACGCCTCTCGGTCGCACTCCGCCTGGACCTTCGCCGCCTCGTCGGCGGTGATCCAGCGCCGCTCGACGAGCCACGCGACGTAGCGGGCGATCGGATCGTGCCGGGCCGCCTCGTCCATCTCCTCCTTCGTCCGGTACTTGCCCTGGTTGTCCTCGGACGTGTGGGAGTTGATGCGCCAAATCTTGGCGTCGATCAGCGTCGGGCCCTCACCGCGCCGCGCCCGGGCGACCGCCTCGCGGCACACCTCGTAGCACGCGGGCACGTCGGTGCCGTCGACGGTCACGCCGGCCATTCCGTAGCCGGCGGCGCGGTCGGCGACGTTCGGGTTCGCCATCTGCAGCCGGATCGGCACGGAGATCGCGTAGCCGTTGTTCTCGCACACGAAGACGACGGGTAGCCTGTGCACGGCGGCGAAGTTCACCCCCTCGTGGAAATCGCCCTGGCTGGCCGCGCCGTCGCCAAACGTGCAGAGGGTCACCGTGCTCTCGCCGCGCAGCTTGTTCGCGTACGCGATCCCGGCCGCCTTCGGGATCCAGCTCGCGACGACCTGTGACACAGGTGCGATCTTGAGCTTGTGGTAGCTGTAGCAGCCGCCCGGGATGTTGCGGCCGGCCGAAAGCGGGTCGCCGGCCTTGGCGAACACGGCCAGCATCCACTCCTTCATCGTCAGGCCGCGCACGATCGCGTTGGCGAGACCGCGGTAGTGCGGGACGAGCCAATCGTCCTTGCCGATGGCGGCGGTCGACGCGACCTGGATGCCTTCGTGTCCGCGGCTCGAGCCGACGAACGGCGCCCGGCCCTGCTTGACGAGGATGTGCATGCGGTCGTCGAGCGCCTTCGCCATGCACATCCACCGGTGCATCTCGAGGTGCTCCTGCTTCTGCGCGGCGTCGGCACGCGTCGTCGTCGCCATCTAAGCGGTGGGTTTCGCGATGAGGGCCGACGCGATCGCGACCACCTCGTCGGCTGTTAGTCCCATGCGGTCGAGGTGATCGTAGTACCGCTTGTGGAAGTCCGAGAAGTCGCTGCGTTCGGCCCTCTCCTCGCGGATGCGCTTGATCTCGGCCAGGACCTTGTTCACGAGCTCGGTCTCGGGCTGGATGCCGGCGTCGCGTAACGCGTGCTCGACGACAAGCGTTCCGGAGTGCTTGCCGTAGACGTAGCGCACCTCGGCGCCGAAGTCGGACGGCGGTATGAACTGGTAGATCGCGGGGTGGATGAGCATGCCCGCGGTGTGGATCCCCGACTCGTGGCTGAAGACGTTGAGGCCGATGCCGGGCTCGGTCGGCTGGACCGGGATCCCGCTCATGCGCTCGAGGTGCCGAGCGAGCTCGCGCAGCTTCTCGTACTTGAAGCCAGGGATCTCGATGCCGAAGAGGTAGCGCAGCTGCAGCAGCACCTGGTGCATCGGCGCGTTGCCCGTGCGCTCGCCGATGCCGTTGACGCTCGTGGTGAACACCTCCGCCCCGCTGCCCAGCGCGACGACCGTGTTCCAGGCGCCGATGCCGAGGTCGTTGTGGAAGTGGACGACGAGCGGAGCGTCCGGCGCGGCCGCCTTGATCGCGGGGATGTACTCACGCACGGCGAACGGCGAGTAGCAGCCGACGGTGTCCGGCGTCGAAGGCCGCGTGCCGCCCGCCTTCAGCCCTTCGCGGTGTATCTCGCCGATGTAGTCGACGTCGGCGCGGCTGCCGTCCTCGCCGCCGAACTCGATCGACGTGGCACCCTGCGCGCGCGCGTACGCGATCGCCTCGCACATCATGCGGATGTTCGCCTCCCGGTAGTACGAGACAGGCAGCTCGAGCCACTCGGATTCGGGGATGCCGTCGCGGTGCAGCAGCGTCCTGCCGAGCTTGTACTTCACGTGCAGGTCGGAAGCCGACGTGAAGATGAAGTAGGTGACCTCATCACGCCCGTAGCCGAGCTGGTCGATCACGCGCATCGTCGCGTCGATATCGCCCTTGGTCGAGCGCATCATGCAAACGACCTCGAGGTCCGGCCTGATCTCTCCGCGCTTGCGGCCGTTCAGGACCAGGCGAAGGGTCTCCCTCTCGCCCTCGCTGACCGACGGAAAGCCGACGTCCATCACGTGGACGCCGATGTCCGAAAGCTCCTTGGCGAGCTCGTACTTGTCCCTGGGCGTGATCGCGACGCCGGGCATCTGCTCGCCGTCGCGCAGCGTGTCGTCGTAGATGCGGATCTTCTCGGGCGGCGGAAAGGTCAGGTCGTGATGGAAACGCGTCGGGTCGCGGGCCAGCTCCTCGAGCGGCTCCTGCAGGTCGACCGGCTTGTGCTTATCCACTCGCCGCGCGGCTTTTGGCCCGGCGCTCCTCGAGCTGCTTGCGCACCCACGGCACCAGGCCGCCCATCCGCAAGAGCTCGGTCATGAACGGCGGGAACGCGTCGGCGCGGTACTCGTCGCCCTTGGTGAAGTTGCGGATGACGCCCTCCTCGAGGTCGACCTCGAGCTCGTCACCCTCTTCGATCGCCTCCGCGGCCTGCGGCGACTGGAGGATGGGATAGCCCATGTTGATGGCGTTGCGGAAGAAGATGCGCGCGAACGAATCGGCGATCACGAGCGAGATGCCGGCGCCGCGGATGGCGACGGGCGCGATCTCGCGCGAAGACCCGCAGCCGAAGTTGGAGCCGCCGACGAGGATATCGCCCACCTGCACTTCAGAGGCCCAGGTCTCGCGTCCGGGGACGCCCTCGCACGCGTGCTTGCCGAGCTCCTTCTCGTCGAGCGAGTAGATCGCGTACTTGGCCGGGATGATCTGGTCGGTGTCGACGTTGTCGCCGAACTTCCAGGCCCGGCCCCGCAGCGTCTTGGGCAGCGTCACCGGAGCGCCGCCGGCATCTTCGCGAGCACCTCGCTCGGATGCGTGATCACGCCCGTCACCGCGCTCGCCGCCGCGACCGCGGGGTTGGAAAGATAGACCTGCGCCTTGGGGTGGCCCATGCGGCCGGGGAAGTTGCGGTTGGTCGTGCTGAGGCACACCTCGCCCTCGCCCAGCACGCCCATGTGCCCGCCCAGGCAGGCACCGCACGTCGCGGTCGTCCACGCCGCCCCGGCGGCGAGGAACGTGCCGATCAACCCTTCCTTCTCGGCCTGGATCGCGACCTGGTGCGAGGACGGGGTGATGATCAGGCGCACCCCGGGCGCGACCTTGCGGTTCTCGAGCACCGCGGCGGCCCGCCGAAGGTCGGTGATGCGTGAGTTCGTGCACGAGCCGATGAAGACCTGGTCGAGCCTTGTGCCCGCGACCTCGGACAGCGGCGCGTAGTTGTCCGGCGACATCGGCTTGGCCACGCCGAGCTCGACCTTCTCGGCGTCGAACTCGAACACCCTCTCGTACTCGGCGTCGGGGTCGGACGAAACCGGCGTGTACGGCCGCTTGGCCCGCCCCTCGAGGTACTCGCGCGTGGTCTCGTCGAACTCCATGATCCCGTTCTTGGCGCCGGCCTCGATCGCCATGTTCGTCATCGTCAGCCGCGCCTCCATGTCGATGTGGCGCAGCGCCTCGCCCGTGTGCTCCATCGCCTTCGAGCGGGCGCCGTCGACGCCGATCTGGCCGATGACGTAGAGGATCAGGTCTTTCGCCTCGACCCACTCCTTGAGACGGTTGTGATAGACGAACTTCAGCGTCTCGGGGACGCGGAACCACAGCTCGCCGAGGGCGAGCACGCAAGCGAGGTCGGTCGACCCGATCCCGGTGGCGAAGTTGTTCAGCGCACCGTACGTGCAGCTGTGCGAATCGGCGCCGACCACGAGCTCGCCCGGCAGGACCAGGCCGTTCTCGGGCAGGACCGTGTGGCAGATGCCGCCCTGGCCGACCTCGAAATACCACTTGATCCCCATCGAATGCGAGAACTCGCGCGTCAGCCGGCCCAGCGTCGCGCTCGCCGCGTCCTTCGCGGGTTGGAAGTGATCCTGGGTCACCGCCACACGGTCGGGATCCCAGATCTTCTCGGCGCCCATCTGCTCGCGCATGATCTTTCCGGCGGGCGGGATGGTGAGGTCGTGGCCCATCGCGAAGTCCACTTTCGCGAGCACGAGGTCGCCGGGGCGCACACTCTCGCGACCCGCGCCGCGGGCGAGGATCTTCTCCGTCATCGTCATGCCCATCGGCTAGTCCCTCAACCTCTTCGCCACGGCGTTCCCCACCTCGCTCGTCGACAGGTTGCCGCCGAGGTCGCGCGTGCACTCACCGGCACGCAGCGCCGATTCCACCGCACCCTCGATCGCACCCGCCATCTCTCCGTGACCCAGGTGTCTAACCATCATAGATGCGCTCAAAATCGCCCCGATCGGATTCACGATGCCCTTGCCCGCGATGTCCGGTGCGGTCCCGTGGACAGGCTCGAACAACCCGCGCTTCGTCTCGGGATTGATGTTTCCTGACGGCGCTATGCCCATGCCGCCGATTAGCTCGGCGGTGAGGTCCGAGAGGATATCGCCGAACAGGTTGCCCGTGACGATGACGTCGAACTGGGTCGGGTCGCGCACGAGCTGCATCGCCGCGGCGTCGACATAGAGATGACGCGTCTTCTTGTCGGGGTGCTTCTTGGCGACGGATTTCCATTGCTGCTGCCACAACGCGCCGGCGTGCGTCATCGCGTTGGACTTGTCGACCATGACGACCTCGCGCCGCGCGACGCCGAAGGCGTAGTCGATGATCCGCGTCACACCGTGATAGGTGTTGACGTCCTCCTGGACGGCAACCTCCTGGTCTGTGCCCTTCTTGAAGCGCCCGCCCATGCCGACGTACAGGCCCTCGGTGTTCTCGCGCACTATCAGCAGGTCGATCTTGCGGCGATCCTCGCGGCGCAGCGGGCTGAGACGGTCGTCGTATAGCTTCGCCGGCCGGAGGTTGACGTAGAGGTCGAGCTCGAAGCGCAGCCGCAGGAGCACGCCGGCCAGGTAGGCGGCGTCGTTGACGCGAGGGTCGCCGACCGCGCCGAAAAGGATCGCGTCGGCCTTCTCCAGCTCGCGCCAGGTCGCGTCGGGGATTGGCTCGCCGGTGCGCATGTACTGTTCGGCGTTGACTTCGTACTCCTGGAACGCGAAGTCGGCACCCGCGGCCTGCATCACCTTGATGGCTTCGGGCACGACCTCCTTGCCGGCGCCGTCGCACGGAACCACCGCGATGTGTGCGGCCCGGCTAGGCAGGTGCGGCCTCCTTCTCGCGCAGCTTGTAGCGCTGGATCTTGCCGGTAACCGTCTTCGGCAGTTCGGGCACGAACTCGATCATGTGCGGGTATTGGAAGCGCTGCAGCCGTGACTTGCAGTGCTCCTGCAGCTCGACGACGAGCGCGTCGCCAGTCGCGGCCTCGGGGCGGACGATCACGAACGCCTTGATCCGCGTGAACCCGTCCACGCTGACGCCGACGACCGCGCTCTCGGCGACCGCCCGATGCTCGAGCAGCGCCGCCTCGATCTCGACCGGCGAGACCCACAGGCCGCTGACCTTGATCATGTCGTCGCTTCGGCCCTCGTACCAGTAGTAGCCGTCCGCGTCCACTCGGTAGCGGTCACCGGTGAAGAACCACTCGCCAAGGATGGATCGCTTCGACTTTTCGTGCTGCGCCCAGTAAAGCGCCAGCGCGCTGTCGCCCTTGACGTAGAGGTCGCCCGCCTCGCCTTGCTCCACCGGCTTGCCTTCGGGGTCGAGGATCTTCAGCTCATAGCCCGGGACCGGCTTGCCGCTCGATCCCGGCCTGACGTCGTCGAGACGGTTCGAGCAGTAGATGTGCAGCATCTCGGTCGAGCCGACGCCGTCGAGGATCGTGAGCCCGAACGCGTCCTTCCAGCGCCGCCACACCTCCGCCGGCAGCGCCTCGGCAGCGGCGACGCAGTGGCGGATGCTGCCGAGGTTCCGCGATTTGGAGCCCTCGAAGTTGAGGATCGCGTTGTAGAGAGTCGGGGCGCTGAAGAAGAGCGTCGGCCTTCTCTTCTCGATCGTGTCGAGCACGGTCTGGGGCGTGTGCCTTCCCGCGTGCAGGACTGTGGTGGCGCCGACCCAGTAAGGAAAAGTCAGGTTGTTGCCGAAGCCGTAAGCGTGGAAGAGACCCGTCGTGCTGAAGGTGGTGTCGGATTCTTTGATCCCGAGGACCTGGACGGCGTAGGTCTCGCACGTGTAGGGGATGTCGTGCTGCAGATGGACGACGGCCTTGGGCTTGCCGGTGCTGCCGGAGCTGTAGAGCCAGAACGCCATATCGTCGCTGCGGGTTGGGGCGGGGGCGACGTCGGCGGCCGGGCCGATGTGGTCGGAGCGGACGAGCCGCGGGCTGATCGGCTTGAGCTTGTCCTCGGTGGTGCCGTCGACCACGACGACGCGAGCGAGCGAATCCTCGAGGAAGTGCTCGTAGTCCTCGGTGCGCTGGAGGACAGGGTTGACGGGGACAGGGACGGCGCCGATGCGGATAGCGCCGAGGAAGGACGCGACCCAGCCTGGGGTGTCGAAGCCGCAGATGAGAATGCGCTCCTCGCGCCGGACGCCGAGGTCGAGGAAGGTTTTCGCCGCGCCGTGGGCGAGCCTGGCGAGCTCGCCATAGGTGACGTCTGTGGTGGGGGTGTGGATGGCGACCTTGGCGGCGCGGGCGGGGAGGTTGCGGTCCAGGAGGTCGGCGCCGACGTTGTACCGGTCCATTCCATCGCCAATGGTGGCACGGAACGGGGCGGACTATGAAGAAGGCGGCAGGGGCAGGAACTGGGAGGCTCCTGATGCGCCTGGTGTCAATGTAAATTTACTGTTTGGAACTTGATTTGACGAACAAAGTTTTGTAGTCTATCGGCATGCTCGAGCCCATCGATCTCGGTGCCGTCCTGGTCTGCTTGCGCGGTTCCATCGACAA
>CBJLKR010000023.1:0-16807 GCA_966423695.1 uncultured bacterium
CGATCTGCAGGCGGCTTTCGCGCAGACGGAGGCCCTGGGCGATGCGCTGGCGACCACCATCGCGCAGCGTTACCCGGACAAATTCCCAGGCCAGCCGTCACACGAGGACGTCAACCGTCGCGTGACCCTGAACCTGCTGCTCGAGGACCACGCATACGTCTCGACGATGGCCACCGACGCCGTCGTCGCCGGACGCGCGGCCGAGGTCTCCGCCGCGGCGACCACGCTGTCGGGCATCACCACGGCACTGGCGCCGTTCTTTGCGAGCGGATTCGCCGCCATCTGGGCCGCTCGCAGCAATGGCCTGCTGGCCTACGCCGGTGGCGACCCCTCGGCGACGGCGCCCCTGACCGCCGACTTCGTCAAGAACTTCGCCACGCTCGCGCGGGTCGATCGCTCGCCGGTTTCCCGGCAGCTGATGGACACGCTCAAAGTCATCGACGACCAGCGCGCGAAGGACTCCAAACACGTCGCCGCCGACGACCGCTCGGCCGCGACGGCGATGCAGCCGATCGCCGATGCGGCCGCCGGCTAGGCCGCGCCGTCGAGCGAGGCGGCGATGATCTCGAGGCCGGTGGCGGCGTCGTCCGGAGTGAGCACGAGCGGCGGGCTGATCCGGACGGCGCGCGCGCCGGCCGTCAGCAGCAGCAGGCCGCGTTCGAAGGCGGACTGGACAAGCCGCGCCGCGTGCTCGGGCGTTTCGAGTTCGAGCGCCAGCATGAGGCCTATGCCGCGGACGTCGGTGACCTCCGGGTGCGAGGCCGCGATCTCGCGCAGCGCATCCTGGAGCTGCGCCCCGACCTTGGCGGCGTTCTCCATCAGGCCGCCGTACAGCAGGTCCATCGTCACCAGGCCGGCGGCGCAGGCGATCGGGTTGCCGCCGAAAGTGCTGCCGTGGGAGCCTGGCGGCCAGCTCATCTGCTCGGCGCGCGCGATGAAAGCGCCAAGCGGCAGACCCGAGGCGATGCCCTTCGCCAGGCAGACGATGTCCGGCTCGACGCCCCAGTGCTCGATGGCGAGGAGGTGTCCCGTCCGGCCCATGCCCGACTGCACCTCGTCGGCGACCAGCAGGATGCCGTGCCGCTTCGTCAGCTCGCGCAGGCGGGGCAGGAAGTCGTCGGGCGGGACGAGGTAGCCGCCCTCGCCCTGGATGGGCTCGACGAAGACGGCGGCCACGCTCTCGGGCGGCGCCACGGTGGTGAACAGCTCTTCGATGCGCTCGATCGCCTGGTCGGTGGTGATCCCGCGCGCGGGCGTCGGGAAGGGCGCGTGGAAGACCTGCGACAGGAGCGGCGCGAACCGCCGGCGCTGGCTCGCCTTCGACGCGGTCAGCGAAAGGGCGCCGAACGTGCGCCCGTGGAAGGCGCCGATGAACGCGATGTAGCTCGGCCGCCCCGTCGCGTAGCGCGCGAGCTTCATCGCGCCCTCGATCGCCTCGGCTCCCGAGTTGGTGAAGAAGACCTTCGCGGGCGTGCCCGGCAGGATCTTGTCCTCGAGCCGCTCGGCGAGCTCGATCTCGGGGCTGTAGTAGAAGTCGGTGCCGGACATGTGGACGAAGCGCTCCGCCTGGTCCTTGATCGCCTGCACGACCTTGGGGTGGGAGTGGCCGGTCGTGACGACCGCGATGCCGGCGGTGAAGTCGAGAAAGCGGTTGCCGTCGACGTCGGTGACCCAGCACCCACGGCCCTGGTCCATGACAAACGGGTAGGAGCGGGTGAAGCTCGGCGACATCGCCTTGGCGTCGCGGGCGATGAGCTCGGCGGCCTTCGGACCGGGCAGCGGCGTCTTGATCTCCGGTCGTGTCACGGCCGGGAAAGGATAATGGTCGCGATGGCCAGGACGAAGACGAAACCGGGCTATTCCGTGCGCGCCGCCACCCAGGACGACCTCCGCCCCATCATGGGCATCTACAACTGGGCGGTCAACCAGACGTTCGCCACGATCGACTCGGAGCCGCTCGACGCCGAGGAGGCGCAGGAGTGGTGGGAGGCGCACGGCAGGCGCTCCAAGCTGCTGGTGGCGACGGACGACACGGGCGTGATCGGCTGGGCGCGCCTGTTGCCCTGGAAGCAGCGCGGGTTCGCCGTCGCCGAGTGCCTCGTCTACGTCGACCCGGTGCACCACGGGCGCGGGATCGGCGCCGCCCTGCTGAGGGCGCTGATCGAGGACGCCCGCGGTCTCGGCTACAAGACGATCGTCGCCAGCGTCGCTCGGGACAACCGCGCCGGGCTCGCGCTGTTCACCAGGGACGGCTTCGAAGAGGTCGGCACCATCCGCAACGCCGCGCACAAGTTCGACCGCTGGATGGACATCACGCTGGTGCAGAAGGAGCTCGAAGCCTAGCCAGGGCTCCCCTTACCTGGGCCGCAACGATCTCAGGCGAGCGATAGACGTCGGCGGAGGTGAACCGCAGGATTCGAAAGCCCGCGCCAATCAGAGCATTCTGCCGGCGATCGTCCGCCACCAGCCGCTCGCGATGATTCCCTCCGTCGAACTCGATTACCAGGCGAGCCGGGCGATAGTAGAGATCCGCTCTGGCCACGAAGCGGCCGTCGGCGTCGTGCAAGTCGACCTGGACCGTCGGCGCCGGGAGCCCAGCCGACAGTAGAAGCCAGCGTAGCCGCGTCTCCATAGCGGACTCCGCCGGAGCGGCGAGCCGAATGAGGCGACGAAGCCTCGCTGCTCCGGGACGCCGCGCGAATTCCAGTTCAGCCACTGAGACCTTCCTCCTCACGGCACAGTCGAGCGCGATCAGGGCCTCCACCGCCGGCCGGCGAGCGCAAAGATCGAGCAGCGTTCGGCCGAGAGTGGTGACGCGAGTGCCCCGGACGATCGTGATCTCAGTTGGGTCGATATCGCATCGCCATACGTCGAGCCCCTCACGCGATCGCAGTTGGGTGCGAACCGGGACACACACCTCCAACCGGCCGTCAGGCTCGAGCTCCAGCCCGTGAAGCCACGCAGCGGTCCGGCCGGTGAACGCGGCGTCAGGTGGAAGAGATTGTCGCCACGCTGCGACCAGCGAGCGAACGTCCGGCTTCAGACTGTGCCAGCAGTACAAGCTCGCACCGATCCGGCGCCACCGTTTTCCCTTCAAGGCGCTTGGAGTCAGGCCGGCGAGTCGCGCTTCCTCGAGCGAGAACGGGCGGATCTTCAGCTCGTGCGGTACCCGTGATGCGCGTGGCATAAGCAGAGAGTCCATTGGGATGCCCATGAGGGTCAATCCATCCTGTTAAGAGCTCTCGCAACGCCCGATTCCGACCATTCGGTTAGATGCCCGCGCTGTGATGCGGCCGATAGGTACCAATCGTGCGCGCCGGGTCGGAGTTGGGCCTAGTTGGCGTACGCGGGCGGGTAGACGACCTTCATCAGGCCGACCGCCTGCCACTGCCCGACCACGGCCGCCGCGCGCGTGTTCTGACCTTCGTCCAGCGCGCCTTCGCCGGCAAACCTCACGCCGCCGCCGTTGATCATGTCCCCCACCGGCACGTCCACCCTCAGCGCCGCCGCTCGGATCGCGTCGGCGCCGACCGTGCCGTCGACGTTGGGCAGCACGTAGTGGAACAGCGCCCAGCCGCCGACGAAGCCCGCGACCGCGGGAATGTCCATCGTCCCGCCGTACGCCGCCTTCGCTTTGGCGAGCAGCGCCCGGCCCGACGGTGAAAGAGCCGCGACGCTGATATCGCCGTCCGGCTTGTCGGCCGCGTAGACGCCCACCGACCCAGCCCCCAGGCGCTCGCTGAACTCGGGCATGCAGAACGCCGAGCTCGTGCCGATCGCACCCATGAAGGTGACGTGGTGTTGCAGCACCGCGTTCCAGATCGCGACGCCGTCGTCGATGTAGCTCACATCCCAAAGGAAATCGGCGCGGTCCTGGGCGAGGCGGGCCGCGATGGCGGTCGCGTCGTAGGCGGACGGGTTGTACTCGATGACATCGACGACGTCGATGCCCTCACTCTTCGCCAGGTCGACCTCGCCGCCGCCGACGGAGCGTCCGTATATGTCGTTGACCCGCACCACGGCGGCGCGCGGCGCCGTCAGCCCGAACCTAGGCACCAGCACGTCATGCGTGAAGGTCACGGCCATCCGCCCGAGCGCGCTGCCGGTCGCGACGGTCCGAAATACGTACCGGCGCTGCGCGGTGATCGGGTCGGCGACGGCGCCGGTCTCCCAGTACACGGTCTTCAGCTCCTCCGCGCGCGCCGAAGCCGCCGCGGACAGCGTGCTGCCATAGGTGCCGACGATCGCGGGCACGCGGTACTGCTTCACGAGCGTGTCGACCGCCGCCGAGGCCGCGGCCGGAGTCCTCGCGTCGATCACCTGCAGCCGGACATTCGCGCCCGACAAGCGCAGCGCTGCCTGCACGCCGGCGAGCTCGGCCTTGCCGCCCGGCGCCTGCGGCCCGCCGAGCGGATAGATCGCGCCGAGAACGAGCTGGGCACTGGCCGGGCTCGCGTTCTCGCCGCACGCGGCAACGGCGGTGACGAGCGCCCCGGCGAGCGCCACGGCGAGCGCGATCCTTCGGATCACGCGGTCAGGTTACGCGGTGGCGGTCCTGAGATTCGAGCGGCGCGCTTCGGCCAGCTGCCGTTCGAGCTTCGCCGCGGGCGCGTATCCGTAGTTGACGTGCAGGGCGCTGCCATCCGCCGCCATCACGACCGTCGTCGGCAGCGTGTACACGTGGAACCGGTCCGCGAGCGCGCGGTCGGCCACGGCGTCCACCTTGTCGATGCGCACCCCGCCCAATCGCGACAGCGCAGGCTCCTGGTGGGTCTTGCAGACGGTGCAGCTCTCGCCGGTGAAGTACACGATGTACGGCTCCGGCGACGTCCCCCCGTTTGCGCCCGCCACCAGCCGGCGAGCGCGCCAGGACCGGATGCTCTCCAGGCCGGCGGCGGCCAGCACGACAATGCCGGCCACCGCCACTGCCCAGAGTTGCGCACTCACGATGGTTTCAGGACCCCTCTGCGCTCGAGCTGATAGAAGATCTGGCAGCCGAGGCAGTAGCCGAAGGCGAGATTCACGAACGCGAGCACCGCGACCAGCAGCGCAAGCGCGAGCCCGAGAATCGGCGCGCCGAACAGCAACGCCGACGCGATGCCCAGGAACACTCCACCCAGTCCCTGCGCGAAGTTGTGCGGCTCGGGGCGGTCCTGGACCGGCCGCGGCTGGACGACGCCCCGCGGCTTCAGCACCTTGAAGTAGAGCTGCTTGAAGAGCGCGAGCTGCGGGACGAAGGTGCCCAGCAGCAGCACGATTCCGAGCAGCGGGATCAGGGCCAGAAAGGCCGGAGAGAAAAAGCTGCCCAGGAACGCGACCACGACGGTCGCGACGATCCCGGTCTGGTTGACCTTCAGCGCGGAGTGGTCGACGACCGAAGAGGCTGCGGTGCTCACTTCTCGATGGGCACGCGGATGGAGCTTCCCCACTCGGTCCACGAGCCGTCGTAGTTGCGGACCTCGGGGTAGCCGAGAAGCTCGTGCAGCACGAACCACGTGTGCGCCGAGCGCTCGCCGATGCGGCAGTAGGCGATCACCTCTTTGTTGGGGACGACACCCTTGCCGCCGTAGATCTCCTTCAGCTCGTCGTTGCTCTTGAAGGTTCCGTCCTCGGCGTTGACGGCGGTCGCCCACGGTATCGAGGCCGCGGTCGGGATGTGGCCGCCGCGCTGCGCGCCCTCCTGCGGAAGGTTCTCGGGGGCGAGCAGCTCACCCGAGTACTCCTTCGGCGACCGGACGTCGACGAGCGCCGCCTTGCCGATCTTGTCGAGCACCTGGTCGCGATACGCGCGGATCTTCTCGTTGGTGCCGGCCTTGAACTGGTACTGCGACGCCGGATAACCGGGGACTTCAGTCGTGTACGCCCGGCCTTCCTTCTCCCACTTCACGCGGCCGCCGTCCACCAGCTGGACCTTGTCGTGTCCGTAGTACTTCAGCGCCCAGTACGCGTACGCGGCGAACCAGTTGTTGTTGTCGCCGTACAACACGATCGTCGTCTCGGGCGTGATGCCGCTCTTGCCCAGCAGCTCGGCCAGCGCGTCCTTCGGCGCGATGTCTCGCGCCAGCTGGTCCTGGAGATCGCGCTTCCAGTTCCATCCCACCGCGCCTTCGATGTGGCCCTTCTCTTAGTTCGTCGGGTCGACGTCGACCTCGACCAAGCGGATGCCGTGGTCCTTGGCGTGCTCGGCGATCCACTCGGTGCTGACGAGTGACTTGGTCTGGGTTTGTGATGCGCTCAATTCCAACTCCTTCGGAAAATGCAAATGCCGAACTGACGGATCAGAACGGGACGATCGAATGGGCGCGCCGGTTCACGGCGCGAGCAGACGACCGGTGCTAGCTACAGAAGCAGGCCGGGATGTGGGTCAGACGCTGGGCGGGCCAGGCGAACTCCGGCATTGGCGGTCAATTCTAGGAAACACCCGGACCGGTTTGGGAATTCCCGGACAATTGCGACGGTGTCGCAGGTGGTGGAGCTCTGGAAGTACCAGGCCCTGGGCAACGACTATCTCGTGCTCGACCTTCCCGCGCCGCTCGAGGAAATCGTCGAGCTGATGCCGCGGCTGTGCGACCGCAATTTTGGGCTTGGCTCGGACGGCCTGCTCGCGTTCGACCCGGCGGCGATGTCAGTCCGCATCTTCAACCCCGACGGCTCGGAGGCGCAGAAGAGCGGCAACGGCCTCCGCATCACCGCCGCCCACGCGGTCCTGCAGCACGGCGCCGGCGAGCGGTTCGAGCTGCGCACGGCCGACCGCGCAAACGCCGTCCGCGTGGTCGCGCGCACCGGCGCCGAGGTCGTCACGGAGCTGGACATCGGCAGGCCATCTTTCAGGGCAGCCGACCTGCCGGCGACGTTCGAAGGCGAGCCGGACGAGGTGGTGCTGGAGACGCCGGCCGGCGCGGCTCATGCCGTCCTCGTCTCGGTGGGCAACCCACACTGCGTCGTCTTCGGAGAAACGGTGACCCGCGAGCGCTGCCTCGAGCTCGGTCCCCACCTCGAACGTCACGAGGCGTTTCCGCAGCGGACCAACGTCCAGCTGTGCCAGGTCGTGGATCGCGCGCACGTGAGGGTCGAGATCTGGGAGCGTGGCGCCGGCTACACCCTCGCATCGGGCACCAGCGCGAGCGCCGTCGCGGCGGCGTGCATGCGCCGCGGCCTGGTCGAAGACGCCGTGACGATCCTGATGCCGGGCGGCAACCTCGCCGTCCGCCGTGGCTCCAACGGCCACCTCTTCCAGACCGGCCCGGCGCGCCGCGTGTACCGCGCGGCGGTCGACCTAACCGACCTTCGCTAGCCGAGCCACCGCGGCCGGGAGCTCGGCCAGGCCACTGATCACCGCGTCGGCGAGCGACGGGTCGTCCTTCTCGCCCTGCCTGTTGACCCAGACGCGCGGGATGCCGAGGTCATGCGCCGGCCGGATGTCGTGGAAGTAGCTCTGGGCGACGTGGATCCACGCGTCCGCCGACGACCCGAACGTGGACTGGAAGAGCGTGAAATGGGCGTGGTGCGGCTTGTACGCCGAGACGTCCTCGGCCGTGACGACGGCGTCGAAGGACGCCGGCAGCCGGCGCTGGGTCTGCGCGATCAGGTCGCGGTCGCAGTTGGTGAGAAGGGCGAACGTCCAGCCCTCCCGGCGCAGCTGCCCAAGCGCCGGGCCGACGTCGGCGAACGGCGGCCAGTAGGGGATCGTTGACACCAGCGCCGTCGAGTCGTCCGCCTTGAGGTCGAGCTCGAGCTGCCTGGCGGCGCGGCGCGTGGTCTCGGCCAGGACCGCGCGGTAGCGCTTGAACGTGCCCTCGCGTTCGACCTCCGCCTCCAGCGCGATGTACGCGTCGAGAAACGCGTCGCCGCGCCCGGGGAAGAGGAGCTCACCCGTGGTGCCGATGCCGTGGCGCCAGTCGATCAGAGTGCCGAAGCAGTCGAACGTCAGCCAGCGGCCGGCCATCCCGTCTGCTCCCTGGACTCAGCCCGGTTTGGGCAGGTACTCCTGGATCGCATGCGCGAGGTGCTGCATGCTCATCGACTGCAACCACACCCTCCCCGGCCCGGTCAGCGCGGCAAGGAAGAGGCCCTGGCCGCCGAAGAACATGTTCTGAATGCCGGGCACCGTGACCACGTTGAACTGCACGCTGTCCTGGAACATGCCGACCTGGCTCGGGTGGACGCGCAGCGTGTTGCCGGCCTGCAGGTCGTAGACGACCACCTCGCCGTTGAGCGCGACCCAGGCCTGGCCCTGACCCGTGAGCCGCTGCAGGCGAAAGCCGGTGCCGCCGAAGACGCCCGCCCCGAGGCGCTGCTGGAAACCGATGGAGAACTGGACGCCGAGCGTCGCGCACAAAAAGCCATGCCGGTGAACCATGTAGCCCTGGCCCGGCGTGACGTCGAGCGGCAGGATCTCTCCCGGCAGCTTGGGCGCGAAGGCGAGCAGCCCAGGGCCGCCGACCGCGGTGTACTCGGTCATGAACAGCGTGCCGCCGGCGAACGCGCGTCCGAGCGCGCCCATGAGGCCACCCTGCTGGCCTCCCACCGACGTGCCGGTCTGCATCTGGATCGCCATCGACATCCACGAGAGCTCGCCGGACTCGGCGAAGACCTTCTCGTTCGGCTGCATGTTCAGCTCGAGGACCGGCAACACGGTGCCGACGATCTTGGCTTCCATGGATCTTTCCTTCCTTCTTCTCAGTGTCGGTGGTGAGGGTCGATCACCCGGCGGCGCGACGAGGGAGGCGCCGGGTTCCGGGCGCAATCGTCGCAGACGCCGACAACCAGGACTTCAGTACGCACCGGTTTGAATCCGTGGCCCTTTTCCAGGTGCGCTTCCAGCTCGTGTACGAGCTCCTCCTGGATGTGCATCACGCCGCCGCACACCTGGCACACGGCGTGGTGATGGTCGCCGCTCGCGAGCTCGTAGTGCGTGGGGCCGTCGCCGAGGTGCGCGGCGTAGACGGAGCCCGAAGCCGTCAGCGCCTCGAGCGCGCGGTAGACGGTGCTGCGTGGGAAGCCGGGCCTGGTCCGGTGCAGCTCGCCGGTGATCTGCTCGGCCGTGCAGTGACCTCCCAGCCGGACGATGGCGTCGTAAACCATCTGCCGCTGCGCGGTGCGGCGCATCCCTGGCGCCAGCATCTTCCCCGGCCTAGACCACGCGAAGTGAGCGGTCGGCCTGGGTCAACAGGCGGCAGCCGGTCTCGGTGACGACGACGTCGTCCTCGATGCGGACGCCACCGAAGCCGGGGATGTACACGCCAGGCTCGATCGTGAACGTCATGCCGGGCTCGAGGACCACGCGTGAGCCCGGGTCGAGGCTGGGCGCCTCGTGTCCCTCGAGGCCGATGCCGTGCCCGACGCGGTGGAAGAAGCGCTCGCCGTAACCCGCGCCGTCGATCACCCGCCGCGCCGCCAGGTCGACATCGCCGGTCGTCACGCCCGGCCGCACGGCGGCGATCGCCGCGTCGTGGCCGTCGAGGACGACCTGGTACATCTCGCGCTGCTGCTCCGTCGGCGGCCCGATGACGGCCATGCGAGTGGTGTCCGCCTTGTAGCCGGCGTAGGCGGCGCCGAAGTCGAGCAGCACGAAGTCGCCGGCCGCGAGCTTGCGGTTGGACGGCTCGAGGTGCGGCAGCGCCGAGTTGGGCCCGGACTGGACGAGCGAAGGAAACGACAGAACGCCGCCGAGCTCGCCGATGATCGAGCCGATCGTGAAGGCGACATCGGTCTCCGCCATGCCCTCTTGCAGCCGGCCCAGCAGCTGGTCCGTCGCGGCGTCGGTGATGGCGCCGGCGCGCGCGAGGTTCTCGATCTCCTCGTCGTTCTTGAGGAGCCGCATGCGCCGGATCTCCTCTCCGACGTCGACCAGCTCGCTCGCGCCGGTGCGCGTCGTCAACACCTCGGCCGCGTGCACGCTCAGGTGCTCCTTCTCCACGCCGACATCGACGACGCCGGGCAGCGCCCGCGCCACCAGCTCGTACGGGTCCTCGCCGTCGCGCCACGCGACCACCTCGGCGTCGGCCGCGCGTTCCCAGGCCTTCTGGCGCTCGAGCGCGGGGACGATCAGCGTCGCGCCGTCGGCGCGCACCGCCAGGCCCATCAGCCGCTCGTGCGGCTCGGCGAAGAAGCCCGTCAGGTAGGCGATCGAGACCGGGCGCGAGACGTAGAGCGCGGCGAGGTGGCGGCTTGCCATCCACCGCCGCAGCTCGGCGAGCGGGCTCGCCACGGCGGCGTGCTGCTTACTCAACCGCGGTGATGCGCACGGTGTACGCCCCGCCGGGCGTCTTGATGGGCACCGAATCGCCGACCCGCCGGCCCATCAGCGCCTTGCCGACCGCCGACTCGAAGCTGACCCTGCCGCGCGCGGGGTCCGCCTCGGCAGGCCCGACGATGCGGTAGCTCTCCTCGTCCTCGACGCCGTCCTCGACGAAGCGCACCGTGCTGCCCATGCCGACGACGTCCTTGACGGTGTGGCGGTCCTGGATGAGGACGTGGTTCTTGACGATCGACTCGAGCTCGCGGATGCGTGCCTCCATCATGCCCTGCTCGTTCTTGGCGGCGTGGTACTCGAAGTTCTCGGAGAGGTCGCCGAGCTCGCGCGCGGCCTTGATCTTGGCGACGATCGACGGGCGTTTCTGCTGGGTGAGCTCGTCGAGCTCGCGCTGGACCGCCTCCAGACCCTCGGGCGTGATCGGAATCTCCGGCTGTTGCATATCGATTCGAGTCTAAACGGTGCCCAACGGCGTGCCCGCCGTATACAGTCGCCTGGCGATGAGGCCGCTGATCCTCCGCGTCGGGATGCTGCTGATGGGCATAGGCCTGCTCGGCGGCGCGGCCGGCACCGTCATGGTGCAGTCGTTCAAGGCGATCGACGAGCAGGTCGGCACCAACGGGTCCGCGGCCGCGGCCGTGCTGGGGATCGGCCTGATCGTCGGCGCGATCAACCCCACCGCTTCGGTCGCCTGGGTGCGCGCCGGCATCCTCTACGGCCTGATCGTCCTCGTCTTCGAGGTCGTGGGGGCGTTCCGGGGCAAGGACTTCCACCTCGGGCCGGTCATCTTCGGCCTGGCCTTCACGCTCCTGCTGATCGCCGCCTACCCCGAGCGGAGGAGGCTGCTCGAGCGCGAGCCGGCAAAAGCGCCGGCGCACGCTACGTCTTTGGAACGAGCGCCTGAACCTCCTCCATCAGCCGCCGCTGGAGTAGATAGCTAGCCCCGTAAACCGCGGCGCCGAGCACGGTGCCGGCCACGACCGCCAGAAGCGCGTGGACCAGCGTGGGCTGGATGGGCGACAGCGCGACCGCATCGTCCCCGACGATCGCGGCCGCCGCGAGCGCGAGCGGAGTGAGGACGGGAAGCAGCTGCAGGCGTCGCATGACCGGCGGCACCGGCGGCTCGACGCGGCCGACCATCCTCTGCCCCATCACGCCGACCGACTTCACATGCTTGAGGTTCGGCGTCACGGTGAGGACGACGTTCACCTGGTTGCCCGGGACCTGCTTGAGGCGCGCGGGCGGGACGAGGTACTGCTCGACGCCCCCGCGCGT
This sequence comes from uncultured bacterium, assembly GCA_966423695.1. Classification (GTDB taxonomy): domain Bacteria; phylum Chloroflexota; class Dormibacteria; order Dormibacterales; family Dormibacteraceae; genus 40CM-4-65-16. The sequence continues at coordinate 11,531 of CBJLKR010000023.1, forward strand.
CTGGACCATCAGCATGCCGAGGCCCATCGAGGTGCTGACCGAGCTCGCGCCGACGAGCTGCCCCTGGACCAGCTTGGGCTCGGTCCGCCGGTCGCGCAGCGCCAGTCGAAAACCTGGGCCGACGAAGCTGGCGAGGAGCGCGATCGGCAGCACCCACGCCAGCGACGCCGCCACCGCGACCGGCCAGCCGTAGACGCCGGGCAGGAAGACAAGACAGGCCGCGATCACGAGCAGGCAGACGACGCCGACCGCGATCGAGACGTAGCCGATCCGGATCACGTAGTCCGGGGCGTAACCCTGCAGCATGCCGCCCGACTGGACGTAGCGCTCGCGCTGCTTGCGGGTCGCACCCTGCGTGTTGGCCGCGCCCATCTTGGGCTGGATCTTCCGCATCTGGGTGCGGGCCTGTTTCTTACCCACTCATACCTTCCTCTAGAGGCCGAGTGTATCCGCCGCGGGATAGGTGATGCGGCCTTCCGCGACCCGCGCAAACGGAGTCAGCGAGTGTCGCGACGGATCAGCCATGCCCGTGATGTGCCGGACCTCGTCGCCGCGAACCGTCAGCGCGTCGGCGATCAGCGAGCGGTGGCAGCGCCACGGCACCGCCTCGGCGCACATGATCGCGACGCGGCGCTCGCGCGCCAGGTCTTCGAGACGCTCGATCCCACGCCAGAACTCATCGCTCTGCATGTGGTCGGCGTAGCCGCGGAAGCTGTCGTTCCGCCACCCGCCGTTCACGGAATCGCGACCAGGCTTGCGCAGGCCGCCGAGCTCGGGCATGTGCAGGTACGCGATCGCATGCGCCGGCAGCTCGCGCTCGAGCGAGGCCTTGGCGAAGTGCGGCATCCGCCGCGACGCGGGCACCGTGCGGACGTCGACGAGGAGCTCGACCCGGTGATGGCGCAGCAGATCGATCAGCTCGTCGAGCGAGCGCGTCGAGTGCCCGATGGTGAGGACTAGCGGCTGCGCTGGGAAGGGTCCACCGCCGCGACCAGCAGGCGCTGCGTGGTCGTCTTGCCCCCGACCTGCAGGTTGCCGGAGAACAGGTACGCGGGCTCGTAGTAGCTGTGGTCGCCCGCCGGCACGAGCACGTAGACGAGCTCCACCTTGGTCAGCTGGACCGCGGGCGCGGCGGCGGGCGCCGCCTGGCCGGAGTTGAGCACGGACTGCAGGACATCCGCCGGCGCGACGACGCGGTAGTCGGCCTCGTCCATGGTCAGGGTCAGCATCCCCGCGACGAGGGTCGGGCGCGTGCCGTTGAGGTCGACCTCGATCCCGTAAGGCTCTCCCGTCGCATCGACCAGCGCCGCGGCGCCGTAGCCCGCGACCTGGAACTGGCGGCCCAGGCGCACGCGCACGAGGTCGCCCTGCGCGTCGACGGTCACCTTCGACTCCCACTGCGGGACGAGGCTGTGCGAGGCGAGGAAAAGGGTCGCCACGTCGGCCGGGCCGGCGCCCGCGGCGTCGATGGCCGGCATCGAGGGCGCGGCGATGATGAAGTAGGTCGGGCTCGACGCCGGCGCGGCCAGGGTGCCGCGGACGTTCAGGGTGTACGTCGAGGCCGAGTACGAGCCCAGCAGCCCGTCCGGCCGGCCGCGCAGCACCGCGCCGAGTGAGGACGCGAGCTCGTCGGCCGCCGCCTGGCCGGGTTCGTGGTACCGGTACACCGGAGCGGTCGCGACGCTGAACGTCGGTCCACCGGCCCATACGTAGCGATACGCCCCGGGCGTGAGAGCCGCCGGTACGGCGGAGCCAGAGGTACTGGATTTGACGCCGCCGTCGAGCACTGGTGAGGGCAGCCTGCCGAAGCCGCCGACCGATTCGTCGGCGCCGGCACCGCCCTGGAAGTTGGCCGGCGCGCCGGCGGTGCTCGCGCCGCCGCCTCCGCGGCCGGCGCCGCTGTAGGCGATGAGCCCGATGCCGAGCGCAAGCACGAGCACCGTCGCCACCGCCGCTGCGGGCACCGCCGGCACCTCGCGGATCGCCTGGACGAAACCGGAGAGGGCGTCGCGGAGCCGGTTGCGCGCCGGACGCGACTCCTGCATGCGCGTCCAGAGCTCGTCCTCGAAACCGCGCCGCGGACGGGTCGTCGCAAACGCGTCGTCCAGCTCGCGCTGCAGCGCCTGCACCTCGAGGTCGTCGTCGAGCTCGCTCACTGCGTCTCCAACCTGTGAACCGATTCCTTCAACGCCTTCAAGGCCCGGTGGTAAAGCATCTTCGCCGCGTCCTCGCTGCAGCCGAGCAAGGTCCCGACCTCGTCGAAGCTCAGCCCTGAGTGCCGCAGCGAGATCGCGTCCCGCTGCCGCTCCGGCAGCTCCGCGACCTGCGCCAGCAGCGCGCGGTACTGGATGCGCTCCTCGGCGCGTTCCGCCGGGTCCTCCTCCGCGACCGGCTGATGCTCGATCGTCCGCCGCAGCCTCTCCCGCCGGGTGTGGGCGCGGAAGTGGTCGAGCGTGGCGTTGCGGGCGATGCGGAAGAGCCAGGCCGCGGGCGTCGTGTTCCGCGCCTCGAATCGGCCGTAGGCGTGGTAGGCGTTCATGAACACCTGCGCCGTGATGTCCTCGGCGTCGGCGGCGCTGCCCACCTGCGCGCGGACGTAGGCGTAGATCCGCCCCAGGAAGTCCCGGTACAGGTCCTCGAAGGCTGGCCGGTCGACAGCCACGGCCGGTTCATGGTGAGGCAACGCCGCGCCGAGTGGCGCTGTAACGAGCCTTCGACCTAGACGGCGGCCCAGCTGCGGAGGGCGGCCATGATCTCCTTGGGCCGGTTGCTGAAGATCGCGTCGGGCTGGCTGTAGCGGCACCAGGCGAGCCCCGCCTCGTCGTCCACGGGCCAGACGGCGACCGCGCCGCCGGCGTGATGGACCTCCTTCACGAGCTGCGGGTCGGACGCGCCCCAATGCGGCGAGTACACGTCGGCGCCGGCCTCGCGCAGCATCCGCGCCGGGTGCAGCGGCTTGGAGCCCTCGAGGATGCCGAGCTGGAGGCCTGGCTCCATCTTTCGGAGCTCATGGATGACGGCGTGGTTGAACGAGATGACGGCGCACTCGGGGACCGCGCCGAGCTGGCGGAGCATGTTGACGAGCTTCTCCTCCAGGCCGGGATACAGCGGCGGCACCTGCTTGACCTCGATGACGAGGCCGACCTTGCCGATCGCCAGCTCGACCACCTCCTGGAGGAGCGGGATCTTCTCGCCCTCGCCGGCGTCGAGCTTGCGGAGCTCGGCCGCGGTGAGGTCCCTGACCAGGCCCGTGCCGTTCGTCGTGCGCTCGAGGGTGTGGTCGTGAATGACGACGAGCCTGCCGTCGGACGAGAGGTGGACGTCGCACTCGATGAGGTCGCACCCCGCCGCGATGGCCGAACGGAACGACCGCATCGTGTTCTCGGGGTGCTCCGCCGGATTTCCGCGATGTCCGCCCAGCAGCGGCCGCCCGTCGTCGTGCGCAGCCTCGTAGCGCGAGCGAATGGTTTGAGTCAAGGCGCGTTGGTCAGTCTAACTTCCAAAGGGCCTTGTCTATAGTGCAAGGGGTGAGCGCCGACCGGCCACGAACCATCGCCCAGCTCCGCGCGAGCGGGCACAAGCGGGAGAGCGTCAAGCAGGAGATGCGGCGCAACCTGCTCGGCCGGCTGCGCGCCGGTGAGACTCTGCTGCCGGGAATCGTCGGCTACGACGAGACGGTCCTGCCCCAGCTTTCCAACGCCGTCATCTCGGGCCACGACGTGATCCTTCTCGGCGAGCGCGGGCAGGCCAAGAGCCGCATCATGCGCTCGCTCGTCAGCCTGCTCGACGAGCACGTCCCGGTCATCGCGGGATGCGAGATCAACGACCACCCCTACGACCCGATATGCCGCCGCTGCCGCGACCTCGTCGAGAAGCAGGGTGACGAAGTCGAGATCGCGTGGATCGCGCGCGACCATCGCTACGGCGAGAAGCTCGCGACCCCGGACATCTCCATCGCCGACCTCATCGGTGAGGTGGACCCCATCAAGGTCGCGGAGGGCCGCTACCTCGCCGACGAGCTGACGATCCACTACGGCCTGCTGGCGCGGACGAACCGCGGCATCTTCGGCATCAACGAGCTGCCCGACCTCGCCGAGCGGATCCAGGTCGGCCTGCTGAACATCATGGAAGAGAAGGACGTGCAGATCCGCGGCTACCGCGTGCGCCTGCCGCTCGACCTGTTCGTCATCGCGAGTGCCAACCCCGAGGACTACACGTCGCGCGGCCGCATCATCACGCCGCTGAAAGACCGCTTCGGCTCGCAGGTGCGCACGCACTACCCGCTCTCCATCGGCGAAGAGATGCAGATCATGGAGGCGGAGCGGCACCCGGTCCCGGAGGATTTCGAGCTGATCTTTCCGCCCTTCATGAAGGAGATCGTCGCCGAGCTCACGCACCTCGCGCGCCGGAGCCCGCACATCTCGCAGTCGTCGGGGGTGTCGGTGCGCATGTCGATCGCGAACGTCGAAAACCTCGCGAGCAACGCGGTGCGGCGCGCGGCGCGCCTGGGCGAGTCACTCGCGGTGCCGCGCATCACCGACCTCGCGTTTCTCGCCTCGTCGACCGCGGGACGCGTCGAGATCGAGGCGCTGGACGAAGGCAAGGAGGAGCAGGTGCTCGCGCGCCTGGAGCGCGGGGCGATCAGCTCGGTCTTCAGCCGCCACTTCTCGGCGTCGCAGTTCGAAGGCGTCGTGTCGAAGTTCGAGGAGGGCAACATGCTCGAGGTCGGCGAGGGCATCCCCGCGCGTGCCTACACGCGAGCGATCGGTGACGTGCCCGAGCTGGCGACGGCGCTGAAGCGGCTCAACCTGCCGGACCGGCCCGAGGTCCGCGCGTCGGTGATCGAGTTCATCCTCGAGGGGCTGCACCTGAACAAGCGCCTCAACAAGGACGAGGTCGAAGGACGCGCGATCTACCGGCGCTAGCACTACTCCTCCCCATTCATGGGGAGGTGGCCGGCGGAGCCAGCCGGAGGGGCAACCTCAATGCTGCACTGCGTACACCCAGACGAACCCGGCGACCATCAGGATCACGGCGACAAAGAACACGAGCTCGACGCGGATGGCCACGCGCACCAGCCGCCGCGCGCGCCGCGTGCGCGTCCCGCACTTCTCGCAGTAAGCCGCGTTCGGTACGAGCTGCGCCCCGCAGGTATCGCACGCGACCTGGACTTCGGCCATGGCGTCACGAGTATGCGACGACGGCGGCGAACCCCGCCTTAAGCTGGCACCCATGGAACTCAACGAGGAGCTGTCGACCGCCGACGTCGTGCTCCTG
>CBJLKR010000024.1:0-16397 GCA_966423695.1 uncultured bacterium
ACACGTTCACACCCGCGGAGAGGAGCTCTTTCACGCGGGTGTGGCCGCGCCGTATCGGGTAGTGGTCGAAGCGGCCCTGCAGGGTCGAGTTGTCGAGCGGGTTGGTGACCATGTGCATGTTCGCGCGCTTGAGGTTGTTGATCAGGCGGTAGGCGTAAGCGTTGTTGTACGAGTGCATCGCGGTCGTGTGCGAGGCGGTGACCCGCCCGCCCATACCCAGGCGGATCGTCTCGGCCGCCATCACCTCGACGAACCGCGAGTGGTCGTCGTCGGTCTCGTCACAGTGGATGTCGACGCGAAGTCCCTTGTTGGCGGCGAGCGCGAAGGCGAACTTCACCGAGTCGACGCCGTACTCACGCGTGAGCTCGAAGTGCGGGATCGCGCCGACGACGTCGACACCCAGGTCGACGGCCTTGCGCATCAGGTTCTCCCCGTCCTCGAAGGAGAAGATGCCCTGCTGGGGGAAGGCGACGAGCTGCAGCGTCATCTGGTCGCCGATCTCCTGCCGCAGCTCGACCAGCGCGCGGACCGCGCGGAGCTCCGGGTCGCATACGTCGACGTGCGAGCGCACGAACTGGACGCCGTTCGCCAGCTGCCAGCGCAGCACGGTGCGCACGCGCTGCTTGACATCGTCGACCGTCAGGCTCTTGACGCGCTCGCCCCAGATGGCGATGCCCTCGAACAGCGATCCGCTCTCGTTTTGACGCGGCTCGCCCACGGTCAGGGCGGCGTCGAGGTGGATGTGCGGCTCGACCAGGGCGGGCGTGACGAGGGCGCCGGCCAGCTCGATCGTCTGGCGCGCCTCCGGCTCGAGCTCGCTGATGAACCCATCCTTGACGCCGATGTCCCGGGTCTCGAACTCGCCTGGGAGACGCGCACCGCGGAGGAGCAAATCCAGCATTCGACGGAATCCTAACTTGACCTTAAACTTCCGGGTCGTACCGCCTTCGGCCGCTTTTTGGAGGGGAGAGAAGCGCCTATGCAGTCGATCGAGGAAGTCGAGAAACACGTACCTATTCGGGAGGGGGAGTACGGAGAGCGCGTAGCCACCGTGGAGCCGGGTGGCGTCGAGTTCATCTCCCACACCGAACGGCATGGCAAGCCGATCGACCTCTTATGGACCTGGCTCTCTCCGAACCTCGAGTTCGCCACGGTGTTCGTCGGCGTCCTCGGGGTCGCGATCTTCGGCCTCAGCTTCTGGGAGACGGCGCTCGCCATCGTCATCGGCAGCGCGCTCGGCTCGGCGACGCACTACGTCCTTTCGTCGTGGGGACCGAAGTTCGGCGTCCCGATGATGGTCGAGAGCCGAGGCGCCTTCGGCTTCCTGGGCAACATCCTGCCGGCCGGACTCAACGCCTTCACGGGCTCGATCGGCTGGTTCATCGTCAACAGCGTCAGCGGCGCGTTCGCCCTGCTTGCGCTCGTCAACCTCGGAAACTCGTGGTTCTGGCTGGGCTTCCTCGTCATCGTCGTGGCGCAGGTGGTCGCGGCAACCTTCGGCCACAACTTCATCCACCTCTTCGAGCGCTACGCGCTGCCGCTGCTCGGCGTCGTGTTCATCCTCGCGACGGTGTTCATCTTTTCGCACGCGAACGTCGGCTTCGGAGCCGCCGCTGGAACGAATCACTTCGCCTCCTTCACGCTGCTGCTCACGGCGACGTTCGGATACGCGGCGGGCTGGAACCCGTACGCGGCCGACTACACGCGCTACCTGCCGCCCACCGTCAACCGGCAGGCGGTCGGCCTTTGGGCCGCGATGGGAGTGTTCATCTCCTGCGTGGTCATCGAGCTCGCGGGCGCGGCGCTCGCGACCGTGGCAGGCACCAAGTGGGGCCCGACCGACATCCCGACCGTCCAGCTATCGGTGGCGATGCCGCAGTGGCTCTACTACCTGACTCTTCTGTGCATCGCCCTCGGCGCCGTCTGCGCCAACGCCATCAACATCTACAGCGGCACCATGTCGCTCGTCGCCATGGGCATCCGCGAGATGGGCATGACGCTGCGTCAGCGCCGCGCCGTCCTCGCGATCGCGGCGGGCGTTCTCGGCTACATCATCGGCATCGTCGGCCAGGCCAACGTCGGACCCGGCAGCAAATACGAGTCCTTCCTGCTGCTCATCAGCTACTGGATCGGCTGCTGGCTGGCGGTCGTCTTCGTCGATTACTGGATTCGCAAGGGCGACTACGGCGACGAGTCGCTGTTCTTCGACACCCACCACCAGCGATGGCAAGGCTTCGCCGCCATGGCGATCGGCCTGATCGTCTCGGTCGGCCTCTTCGGCAACGTCTACGGTGTCTACGTCGCGCCGATCCCGAACGGCAACCCGGGCATCGGCGACATCACCTTCTTCGTCGGTTTCATCGTCACGGCGGTCCTCTACTACGTCTTCGACATGATCGGCGGGCGCCAGACGGCGAGGGGCATGGCGGGCTCCCGAGCCGGGTAACCGCAAACCGACAGCGCCGCCGCCTGCCTGGGTGGCGGCGCTATTTTTCTGGCCGCATGGACGTCGAGATCAAGGTCGGCAATCTGCGCTTCGTCGCCCGCCTGGAGACCGACGCCGCGCCGAAGTCGTGCCACGCATTCCAGGGCATGCTTCCACTCGAGGCGCAGATCATCCAGGCCCGCTGGAGCGGCGAGGCGGCCTGGATCCCGTTCGGCGAGCTCGACCTGGGCCTCGGCTATGAGAACCACACCAGCCACCCGGCCCCCGGCCAGCTGCTCCTCTACCCCGGTGGGGTGAGCGAGACCGAGATCCTGTTCCCATACGGCGCCACGCTCTTTGCCAGCAAGATGGGCCAGCTCGCCGGCAACCACTTCGCCACGATCTACGACGGAAACGACCGCCTCAAGGACCTCGGCGAGCTCGTCCTGTGGCGGGGTGCCCAGGAGATCAGCTTCACGGCGCTGTGAGCCTCGCCGACACGGTCATGCGACGGTGCGACGAGCTTGCCGCATGCACGGAGGAGCCGGGGATGATCTTCCGGCCGTTTGCCACCGATGCGATGCGGCGCGTTCACGAGCTCGTGAGTGGTTGGATGCGCGAGGCCGGGATGACGGTGGCCCGCGACAACATCGGCAACCTTCGCGGCCGCTACGAGGGCACGGGTGGGGCGACGCTGCTGCTGGGCTCACACCTCGACTCGGTTCGCGATGCCGGGCGTTTCGACGGGCCGCTTGGCGTGATCGTCGCGATAGCGGCGGTGCAGCGCCTGCACGGCGAGGGCCGGAAGCTTCCCTTCGCGGTCGAGGTGCTCGCGTTTGCGGACGAGGAGGGCGTCCGCTACGGCACGACCTACCTGGGCAGCAGGGCGGTCGCGGGCACGCTCGACGAGGCCGACCTGTACCGCCGAGACGCGCAGGGGATCTCCATGGCCGAGGCCATCCGGAGCTTCGGTGGAGATCCCGATCGGCTCGCCGACGACAGGTGGCACGGCGGTGACCTGCTCGGCTACGTCGAGGTCCACATCGAGCAGGGACCGGTGCTGGAACATCGGGGATTGCCGGCCGGGGTGGTGCGGGCGATCGCCGGCCAGGACCGGATGGTTGTCACCTTCACGGGCGAAGCCGGCCACGCCGGCACCGTGCCGATGGACAGGCGGCGCGACGCGCTGGTCGTGGCCGCCATGTTCGTGATCGCCATCGAGCAGGAGGCGCGGGCACACGAGGGCCTCGTCGCGACGGTGGGCCGGCTCGAGGTGAGGCCGGGAGGCACCAACGTGATCCCCGGCCAGGTCGGGCTCAGCGTCGACGTCCGGCACGCCGACGACGCGGCGCGGCTCGCCTCGGCGCAGCGGATCATCGCCGGCGCGCACGCGCTCGCCGAGGGCCGCGGACTGACGGCCGAGGTCGCGTCGGTGAGCGAGAACGCAGCGGTGGCTTGCGCGCCGCGGCTCATCGAGCTCATGGCCCGAGCCGCCGGTGGCGACGTGCCGCTGCTGGTGAGCGGCGCCGGCCACGACGCGGTGCCCATGTCGTCCCTGACCGACGTCGGGATGCTGTTCGTGCGCTGCAAGGGCGGCGTCAGCCACAACCCGGCGGAATCCGTGACGGCCGAGGACGTGGGCGTCGCGATCGACGTGCTCGGGCGGTTCCTCGAGCTTCTCGCCAAGCAGTGATCGTCCGCGGCGGCACCGTCGTGACTGCCCGCGGAGTCGAGCGCGCTGACATCCTGATCGACCACGGCCGCATCGTGGAGGTCGGCCTCGACCTCGAGGGCTTCGGCCAGGCGATCGACGCGACGGGGCTGCACGTGTTCCCGGGCGGCATCGACAGTCACGTCCACTTCAACGAGCCTGGACGGACCGAGTGGGAGACCATCGCCGACGGCACCGCCGCGCTGGCCGCGGGCGGGTATACCGCCTTCGTCGATATGCCGCTGAACAACCTGCCGGTCACGACCACGGTCGACGCGTTCGACGCCAAGCTCCGGGCGATGAAGCGGTCGGCGCAGGTCGACTTCGGCCTGTGGGGCGGCCTGGTCCCGGGAAACGCCGACCAGCTCACGGCGCTTGCCGCGCGCGGTGCCATGGGCTTCAAGGCCTTCATGTGCCCGAGCGGGATCGAAGAGTTCCCCGCGTGCGACGCCGAAACGCTGCGCGAAGGCATGACTCGGATCGCCGCTCTCGGCTCGATCCTGCTCGTCCATGCCGAGTCGCCGGCCCGGCTCGAGACGCCGCGAGGCAAGACCGCGCACGACTTCATCGCCTCACGCCCACCCGCGGCCGAGATCGACGCCATCGGCGAGGCGATCGCGATCGCGCGCGAGACCGGGTGCCGGACGCACATCGTGCACGTGAGCACGGTGCAGGGCATGACCATGATCGCCGAGGCGCAGCTGCACGGCGTCGACGTCAGCGGTGAGACGTGCCCCCACTACCTGCTCTACTGCGAGGCCGACCTCGAGCGCCTGGCCGGCCCGGGGAAGTGCGCGCCGCCGTTCCGCAGCGCCGGCAATCGGGATGACCTGATGTCGATGCTGGCCGCGGGCGAGGTGGAGATGGTGGTCTCGGACCACTCGCCCAGCACGCTCGCGCTGAAGGAGGGCGACGACTTCAGGGCGATCTGGGGCGGAATCTCCGGCTGCCAGTCCACCCGGCAGCTGCTGCTGGCGCAGGACCGGCTCGGGCCCTCGACCATCGCGGCCGTGACCGCGACCAACGTCGCGAAGCGCTTCGGTCTGGAAGGCAAGGGCGACATCGCGCCCGGGTTCGACGCCGACCTATGGGTCGCCGAGCTCGACCACGAGTCAGCAGTCCGCGGCGAAGACCTGCTCTACCGCAACAGGTTCAGCGCCCACGAGGGACAGCCCATCGTCGGCCGGACTGTGCGCACGCTGGTGCGCGGGCTGGAAGCAGGGCCGGGGCGTGGCGAGCCTATCCGGCGAGCCGAGCGCTAGTCGCCGCGATCTCGCGCGCGATCTCGTCCTCGTCGCCGGTGAGAAGCCGGCCGTCGCGGACCACGACGCGACCGTTGACGACCACCGTCTGAGCGCGCGCCGGCGGCGCCAGTGCCAGCGCCGCGAGCAGGTCGGTCATGCCGACGTGGGCCAGGTCGTCGACGCGGACGCACGCGACGTCGGCGCACCTCCCCACCTCGAGCGTGCCGCAGTCGTCACGGCCGAGGCACTCGGCGCCGCCGCGGGTCGCCAGCCGCCACGCCGTCCGCGCATCGAGCGCGGTCGGCGACGCGTTCCGCACGCGCGCTAGCAGAAGCGCCTGGTGGGCCTCGAACGCGAGGTTCGAGTCCTCGTTGCTGGCGGATCCGTCGACGCCCAGGCCGAGTCGCGCCCCACTCGCGAGCAGTTCCTCGACCCTGCAGATGCCCGCGCCCAGCCGCATGTTGCTGGACGGGCAGTGCGCGATTCCGGTCGAGGTCGCGGCGACAAGGTTCACCTCCGCGTCGTTCAGGTGGATGCCGTGCGCGTACCAGACGTCGTCGCCGGTCCAACCGAGGTCCTCCATCAGGTCGACCGGCCGGCGGCCGAACTTCTCCAGGCAGAAGCGCTCCTCGTCGCCTGTCTCCGCCACGTGGGTGTGCAGCCGCACCCCATGCTTGCGTGCGAGCTCCGCCGAGCCGCGCATGAGCTGCGGCGACACCGAGAACGGCGAGCAGGGCGCCACCGCGACCCGCGTCATCGCGCCCGGCTTCGGGTCGTGGTACCGGGCGATCATCGCCTCGGTGTGGGCGAGGATATCGTCCTCCTCCTCGACCACCGTGTCGGGTGGGAGGCCGCCGCTCGACTCGCCCAGCGACATCGAGCCACGGCACGGATGGAAACGAAGGCCGAGCTCAGACACCGAGTCCACGAGGGCCTGGAAGATGCCCGGCCGGCGGTGCGGGAACACGTAGTGGTGGTCGGTGGACAGCGTGCACCCGCTCAGCAGCAGGCGGGCCGCGGCGGCGCGGGCGGCAACCCTCACGGTTTCCGCGTCGAACCGCGCCCATACGGGATACAGCGCCCGCAGCCACTCGAACAGCGTTCCATCGGGCACGTAGCCGCGAGTCGCCCACTGGTACATGTGGTCGTGGGCGTTGACGAGCCCGGGCATGGCGACGCAGTTGCGCTCGTCGATCACCTCGTCCGCGTGCGGGGCGGGGCCTGAGCCCACCTGCTCGATGAACCCGTCCCTGGCCAGCAGCCATCCGTTGGCGATCTCGACGCCGCCGGTCCACACGAGCCCGGCTTTGACCAGGAGCGTTCGCGAGCTCAAAGGGTCAGGTCGTGCGGCCGGACGGGGACGCGCGTAACCTCGCGGCCGGTGGCCGCACGGATGGCCGCCACGACCGCCGGCCCTGACGAGATCGTCGGCGGCTCCCCCACCCCTTTCAGGCCGTAGGGCGCGTTAGGGTCGCCGAGCTCGAGGATGTCCATCTTCACCGGCGGCATATCGAGGATCGTCGGCAGCAGGTAGTCCGTGAACGAGGCGTTCTTGATCACGCCGTCCTTGACCTGGATCTCCTCCATGACCGCCAGGCCGAGACCTTGCGCCGCTCCGCCCTCGAGCTGGCCCTGGACCGCGAGCGGGTTGATCGCCTTGCCGACGTCCTGCGCGGTCGCGAGCTCGACGACCTTCAGGAGCCCCAGCTCGGTGTCGACGTCGACGACCGCGCGGTGGGCGGCGAAGGCGAACTGCATGTGCGCGTTCGCCTGGCCGGTCTCTTCATCGAGGCGGTGGGTCGCGCGGGGGCGGAACTCGCGTGTCTCCTCGATGACGGCGTCGCCGAGCAACGTCGCGAGGGAGACGATCTCCCTGCCATCGGCGCCGAAGACGGCGTCGTTCTCGATCCGCAGGACGTCCGCCGGGTGGAGCTCAGACTGCGCCATCTCGCACACGCGCTTGCACACGGCCTCCGCGGCCGCCTTGACCGCGCCCCCGGTGATGTAGGTCTGGCGCGAGGCGGATGACGAGCCCGCCGACCCGACACGTGTATCGGCGTTGAGGACGACCACATCGTTCACGCCGAGCTCGGTGCCCGCGACCTGCGCCTGGACCATCACGCTGCCCTGCCCCACCTCCGCCGCGGCGGTGTGCACCTCGACGCGGGGCCGCCCCTCGTGCACGAAAAGCCGCACGCGCGCCGTCGAGTAGTCGTCGAAGCCTTCGGAGTAGCCGATGTTCTTGAACCCGGCGGCGTAGCCGACTCCGCGCTTCACGCCTTCGCCGTGGGTGGTGTTCGAGTGGCCTCCCGGCCGTCCCGACGAGCCGGTGGGTTCGGGGAACCGGCGCACCCGACGCAGAAGCTCCGCGACCGGGACCGGGCCGTCGATCACCTGGCCGGTGATGAGCTCGTCGCCCGTCTCGAGCGCGTTCTTGATCCGCAGCTCGACCGGGTCCATGCCCAGCGCGGCCGCAAGCCGGTCCATCTGCGCCTCGTGCGCGTAGCAGTTCTGGACCGATCCGAAGCCGCGCATCGCGCCGGCGGGGGGATTGTTGGTGTAGACGACGATGCCGTCGATCGTCGCGTTCGGGACGCGATACGGCCCGCAGGAGAAGCAGGTCGCGTTGGCGATCACCGCGGTGCTGCTGGACGCATACGCGCCGCCGTCGAGGAGGATGCGCGCCTTGACGTACACGAGCGTTCCATCGCGGTTGGCGCCGTGCTCGTACGTGAGCCGGCCGGGATGACGGTGAACGTGACCGACGAACGACTCCGGGCGCGAGTACGAGATCTTCACCGGCCGCCCGGTCCTCAGCGCGAGGAGGCAGGCGTGCGCCTGCATGGACAGGTCCTCGCGCGCGCCGAAGGCGCCGCCGATGCCGGCCATCGTCAGCCGGACCTTCTCGCGCGGCAGGCCCAGGATGCCGGCCAGCTGCTGCTGGTCGACGTGCAGCCACTGCGTGGAGATGTGGAGGTCGACGCCGCCGTCGCCGTCCGGGATGGCGAGGCCCGACTCGGGGCCAAGCGGCGCCTGGTCCTGCTGGCCCACCTCGTACTCGCCCTCGACCACGACGTCGGCGCGCGGGTCCTGGTCGCCGTGGCGGATCTTCACGTGCCGCAGCACCTTGCCATCCTCGGCCCGCGTCACCGGCGGAAGGACTTCGTATTCGACCTGCACCTTCGCCGCCGCGCGCCGCGCCTGCTCGGGGTGGTCGGCCGCGACGAGGGCGACGGCCTCGCCCCAGTAGCGCACGACGTCGAACGCGAGCACCGGCTGGTCCGCGATCTCGAGCCCGTAGAGCTTCTCGCCGGGTACGTCCTCGTGAGTCAGCACCGCGCGCACGCCTGGCATCGCGGCGGCTTCGCTGGTGTCGATCGAGACGATGCGCGCGTGCGGGTGGGGGCTGCGAGCGGTCGCGCCCCACAGCATGCCCTCGGCGCGGAGGTCGGACGAGTAGGTGAACGTGCCGGCGACCTTGGCGGGGCCGTCGGGGCGGCGGACGCTCTCCCCGACCCTCATCTCCTCACCGCCATGTGCACGGCGTCGATGATCTTGGCGTACCCCGTGCAGCGGCAGATGTTGCCCGCCAGCGCCTCGCGGATCTGCTCGTCGCTCGGGTCGGGATGGCGGCGCAGCAGGTCGTCGGCCGCGACGATGAGACCTGGCGTGCAGAACCCGCACTGCACCGCTCCCGCCTCGACGAACGCCTCCTGCACCCGCTTCGCGCCCGCGCCCTCGACCGTGACGACCTCCCGGCCGTTCGCCTGTCCCGCGAGCACGAGGCAAGCGCAGACGAGCGTGCCGTCCAAGTACACCGAGCACGAGCCGCACTCACCCTGCTCGCAAGCGTTCTTGGAGCCGTAGAGACCGATGCGCTCGCGCAGCACGTAGAGCAGACTCTCACCCGGCCACACGTCCTCCGCCGACCGGGTCTCGCCGTTGACCCTGCACTCGACCCTCATGCCGCCTCCCAGCACCACGTGAGGCAGCGCCGCGCCATCACACCCAACGCGTGCCGGCGGTACTCGGCCGTGCCGCGGACGTCGTCGATCGGCCTGGCCGCGCCGGCCACGAGCTCCCCGAAGCGATGCAGCGTGGCGGCGGTCGGCGGCGTGCGGTTCTCCCAGTCGAGCTCGGCCGCGGCGAACGACTCGGCCTCGACCGCCCGCAGCGGTGTCGGGCCGGCCGAGCCGATCCCGGTCCCGAGGCGCCGTCCCGCGGGGTCGAGCGCCAGCGCGAACGCGCAGACGGCGATGACCATCGCGTTGCGCGTCCCGACCTTCGAGAACTGCTGCGGGCCTGGCGCCGGAGGGATGAGAAAGGCCGCGATCAGCTCGTCCGGACGCATCGCGTTCTTCTTCGGGCCGACGTAGAAGTCTCGCGCCGCGACGCGGCGCACCCCGGCCCGGGAGTGAAGCTCCACCTCCGCCCCGGCCGCCAGGAGCGGCGGGTGGGCGGCGCCCGCGGGAGACAAGGTGCCGAGGTTGCCGCGAACCACACCGGCGAAAGGGAGGGAACCCCCCCCTCGGAGCCAGACGAGAGGGGGGGTGGGTGGGAACTCCCCGCTGACCACACGGTGCCGAGGTTGCCGCCCACCGTGCCGCGGTTGCGGATCTGCGGCGAGCCGACCGTGCGCGAGGCCATCGCCAGGCCCGGGAGGCGATCGCCGAGCTCGTCGATGAGGCGCGTGTATGTGACGGAAGCACCCACGCGGAGCACCGCTGCGTCTTCGCCCCATTCGGTCAGCTCGCGGATCCGCGTAAGGTCGATGACCGTCTCGGGCCGCCGGTGGTCGAGGTTGATCTCGACCATGAGGTCGGTGCCGCCGGCGATCGGCACGGCCTCCGGGTGGGCGGCCTTCATCTCCAGCGCCTCCTGCCACGTTGCAGGCTGCAGGAACTCCATCGGCCCCACGAATTCTGAGGCTACGCCTTGAATTCGCGGGGGCCTCTAAGACCAGGCCTGGCCGGCCTCCGGCGCGTCCTCGCGCGTGACGGCGCCCTCGATCAGGCCGTAAGGCCGGTCGGAGGCGTAGAAGACCTCGTTGTCGTTGCGGATGTCGAACGGCGACAGGTCGACGGCGAAGTGGTGCTTGTTCGGCATCGCGAGACGGATCTCCGCGACCTCGGCCCGCGACTCGAGCACGGCCTTCCCCATCTCGTACAGCGTCTGCTGCAGGGAGAGGCTGTAGTGGGACGCGAAGGTGTTCGTCAGCGCACCCACGACCTCGGGGTAGCAGCCGGCCCAATCGACGCTGGTCGTGCCGAATCGCCAGCGCGCGGTCACCGACGTCGCCATGACGCGGTCGCGGGTCTCGGGCAGCGTCGTGTAGCGGTCCTTGATGTAACCGTGGAACTCCGAGTCGGTGGTCTTGAGGACGACCAGATCGGTCACGCCGCCCACGACCCACTCGCCTGTGCGGGCGCATGTGACGGTGGCCAGGCGCTTCTCTGACCCGGCGCGGGCGAAGGCGTGATCGCCGATCCTTCTCCAGGCGAACTCCTCGATCGACACGCGGGCGCGGTGCACGGTCGGGAACTCGCTCACGAAGTGGCGGGCGAGGCGCAGGCCGAAGTCCTCGATCTCCCCAACCGGCTCGGCCGCAAAGGCAAAGACGGTGTTCTTCTGGGTGTCGGTGGGAACGACCTTGCTGTTGTCCCCTGTCAGGTGCGTGTCGGCGAAGTCGCCGGCCAGGGCGACGCTCACGTTCATGTCCTTGATCTCGTGCGCGACGCCGCCCCTGGTGACGCGCACGACATGCGTCTCCGCCTTGCCGTACTGGCTGTCGCCGAGGACGATCTTCATGCGCCTAGGTGCCCTTGTAGGTGGTGTAGCCGAACGCGCTGAGGAGAAGCGGGACGTGCAGGTGGCCGCCCTCGAACGTGAACACCACCGACACGGACGGGTAGAACGCCTCCAGCCCTGAGCGTTCGAAGTAGGGCCGCGTGTCGAACTCGAGCCGGTACTCGGCGGCGTCGAGCTCCTCGTCGGTCAGGGAACGGACTCGACCGTCCGCGTCCGTCGTCGCCTGGCCGATCTCCTTCCAGTCCCCGTCGGCCTCCCGGCGCTGGAGCACGACGGCAAGGCCGGCGGCGGGCGCCCCTCGCATCGTGTCGAGGACGTGGGTGGAGATGCTCACGATGCGCGGAGCCGCTCCAGCCGAAGGTGTGCGATCTTGCGCAGCTCGCGCTTCGACTCCTCGAGCTCGGTCGCCGGGTCGTTGGCCATGCGCCGCCGCAGCTCGGCCAGGATCTCACCGGCGGTGCGGCCGCTCGCGAAGATCAGGAACACGTGGCCGAACCGTTCCTCATACCGTCGATTTTCGGCGGCGAGCTCGGCCAGCGTCGTGCTCGGGGCCTCGAGCGCCCGGCTCTGCTCCCGGGTCGAATCCGCTCCGCCACGCTCGCCGATGCGCGGATGCGCCTTCATCGCCTCCAGCCATTCCTCCTCGCTCAGGGCGTCCATCGCCTGGTCGGGATCCTCGCCGCCGGCCACCGCGCGGGCCCAGCGCCGGGTCGCCAGGCACGAGTAGAGCTGGTCTTCACTCAACGCCGAGCGGGACCAGCTCGAAGCGGTTGACGTCGACCAGGCCGCGGTCGGTGATCTTCAGCTCGGGGATCACCGACAGCGCGAGGAAGCTCAGCGTCATGAAGGGCGAAGCCATCGCCACCCCCATGCCGCCGAGGCGCTTCTCCATCGAGCGCAGGCGCTCGTCGACCTCGGCGAGCGGGCGGTCGCTCATAAGCCCCGCGATGGGCAGCGGCAGCTCCTCGACCGCGCGCCCACCTTCGGCGATCACGATCCCGCCTCCGATTTCGGCCAGGCGCGACACGCACGCGGCCATATCGGCGTCGTCGACGCCGAGGACGACGATGTTGTGCGCGTCGTGGGCGACGGTCGAGGCAAACGCGCCGCGCCTCAGCCCGACGTTGGTCGCGAAGCCGAGACCGACCCGCCCGCTCGCGTGATGGCGCTCCACGACCGCGATCTTCACCAGGTCACGCGACGGGTCGGCCACCACACAGCCGTCCCGCGTCGCCGGCTCGACGACCTCGACCCCGGTGAGCAACTGGGCCGGGATGACGCGCATGACGCGGATCTTCCTGGGCCCGCCGGCGACGCGGAAGGACGAGGCGTCGACCGCCGCCACGCTCACGGTCTGCCGCACCCACTCCGGAACGTCGACCTGGACGAATCGCGGCGGCGCGCCGCGCTTGAGGACCTGGCGTGGCTTGAACGAGCGCAGGTCGTCGAGGACCAGGATATCGGCCTGGTAGCCCGGAGCGATTGCGCCGAGACTCCACAGGCGGTGACACGTCGCCGCGTTGATCGTCGCCATCACGATCGCGTCCTCCGGACGCACGCCCTCCTCGACCGCCACGCGCACCATCTGGTTGATATGGCCGTGCTCGACGATGAAGTCGGGCTCCCGGTCGTCGGTGCAGAACGCGCAGCGCTCGGTGCCGAACTGTTTCACGAGCGGCAGGAGGTCGCGGAGGTTGCGCGCGATCGACGCCTCGCGGATCAGCACCCACATGCCACGCCGGCGTTTCTCGAGCGCCTCCTCGTAGGTGAAGGACTCGTGGTCGGTCGTGATGCCGGCGGCCACGTAGGCGTCCAGGGCGGGGCCGTGCACGCCCGGCGCGTGCCCGTCGACGTGGTCCGTCAAGCCCGTCTCGAGCTTGGAGAGCTCGGACTGCGCGCCCGCGATCACGCCCGGGAAGTTCATCATCTCGGCGATCCCGATCGTGCGGCTGCGCCGCAGAAGGCTTTCGATGTCTCCGGTCGTGAACGGCCGCCGCGGTGACTCGAACTGCGACGCCGGCACGCACGAGGACGCCATGACGAAGACGTCGAGCGGCAGGTCGGCGCAGCAGTCGAGCAGCCAGTGGATGCCATCGGTGCCGAGCACGTTCGCGATCTCGTGCGGGTCGGCGACGACGGCGGTCGTGCCGTGGGCGAGCACCGCGCGCGCGAACTGGTCGACCATGAGCTTCGACGACTCGATGTGCATGTGCGCGTCGATGAAGCCCGGTACGAGGTACGCGCCGGCCACGTCGAGCTTCTCGCCCTTCGCGTAGCGGCCGAGACCGACGACGTGGCCGTCCTTGATCGCGACGTCCACGTCCAGCCACTCCTTCGTGAACACCGAGAAGACGTGGCCGCCGGAGAGCACCAGGTCGGCCGGCTCGTCACCTCGCGCGACCGCCATCCAGTGTGCGTCGATTACGGAAGCTTAAGCGAGCGCGCAGCGCACCATCAGGACCTCGGCCGCACGCGCAGGGTCGGGAATCTTTCGTGGACGTGGCCGGCGGGAAGCCTGTCCGCCGGCCCCCGCCGGGCGCTCCCGTGAACAGGGCCGGAAGGCGGCTTATGGTTCTTCCGAATGACCATCGGCGCGCCCCTGCGGCGGCTCGAGGACCCGCGGCTGCTGCGGGGCGAGGGCCGCTTCGTAGACGACCTGCGATTCGATGGTTGCCGGCACGTCGCCTTCGTGCGCAGCCCGTTCGCGAGCGGGCTGATCCGCGCCGTCACGGCAACCTTCACCGCGGCCGACCTCGAGGGCTCCTGCCTGCCGCTCGAGGCCCACCTCACCACGCCCGGCGTCGTGTCGCCGGCGCGGCCCGTCCTCGCTCGCGAGCGCGTGCGTTTCGCGGGTGAGATGGTCGGCGCGGTGGTCGCGGCCGAACGCTACGCGGCGGCCGACGCGACCCAGGCCGCCGGCGTCGACATCGAGCCCATGCCTCCGGTGTTGACCTTCGAAGACGCGCTCGCCCCAGGCGCTCCCCTCGTCCACGACGCGGTCCTGGGCAACGTCTACTTCCTCGGCCGGCGCACGTACGGCGACCCCGCCGCCGCGTTCGCGCGCGCCGACCTCGTGATCGAGGGCGAGGTCGTCCACCCTCGTGTGGCCGGAGCGCCGCTCGAGCCCCGAGGCGTCGTCGCGGTGCCCGAAGGCGAAGGCGTCACGGTCTGGACGTCGACGCAGGTGCCCCACCTCGTGGCGGACGCCATCGCCGAGTGCCTGCGCCTGCGGCGCGCGACCGTGCGTGTGGTCGCGACCGACGTCGGCGGCGGCTTCGGCGTCAAGGCGCAGGTCTACCCCGAGGAGATCCTTCTCGCGTGGATCGCGCGGCGCGTGAACGCGCCGGTGAAGTGGATCGAGACGCGCTCGGAGCACATGCACGCCGCGAGCCACGCGCGCGACCAGCGCGTACGGTTCTCCGCCGCCGTGCGCGGCGACGGTCGGGTGCTGGCGGTGCGCGCGACCGTCCACTCGAGCATCGGCGCGTATGGCATCAGGCCGTTCGGGCCGCTGCTCGATCCGCTGGGCACCGCGGGCCTGATCCCCGGGCCCTACGACCTGCGCGACTACGAGTACGAGACGTACGCCGTCGCCACGAACAAGTCGCCGGAGGGGCCGTACCGCGGCGTCGGCATGGTCACGGCGGTGCTCGCCCACGAGCGGTTGATGGACCTGGTCGCCGCCCGCCTCGGACTCGACCCACGGGCCGTGCGCCGGACCAACCTCGTGCGCAGCGAGCAGATGCCTTACGTCGCGGTCACGGGGCATCCGTACGAAAGCGGCGATTACGCCGCCGCGCTCGCTGCGGTCGACGTCGAAGGACTTCGCGCGCAAGCCGAGGATGCGCGCCGGCGCGGCCGCCTCGCCGGCGTGGGCGTCGCCTCCTACGTCGAGTACACGGGCGCGGGCTCGTCGACCTTTGCGGGCAGGGGAATGCTCGACATTCCCGGCAGCGATTCGGCGCGCGCGTGGCTCGGCGGCGACGGGCTCGTCCACGTCCAGACGAGCGCGCCCGCGATGGGACAGGGCACGCACACGACGCTCGCCCAGGTCGCCGCCCAGGCGCTCGGCCTCGAGGCGCGTGAGGTGGTCGTCGAGCAGACGGACACCGCGGTGGTGGGGACGGGGACTGGGTCGTTCATGAGCCGAGGGTCCGTGGCGGCCGCGACCGCGGTGTTCCGCGCCGCGACGCTGCTCAAGGAGCTGATGGACGAGAACGGCGAGCCGGACGCGAGCGTCACGTACGACCCGGTCCAGGCGGCGCATCCGTACGCGACGCACGCATGCCTGGTCGAGGTCGACCGGGAAACCGGCGCGGTCGACATCCGGCGATACCTCGTCGCCGAGGACTGCGGCGTGATCATCAACCCCGCGATCGTCGACGGCCAGGTGACCGGCGGCATCGCCCAGGCGGCGGGCGCTGCGCTGCTCGAGGAGGTCGCGTACGGCGAGGACGGGCAGCTGCTGACGTCGACGTTCGCCGACTACCTCGTCCCCAGCATCGGCGAGGCGCCGGCGGTCGAGATCTCACACACCGAAACGCCTTCGACCGTCCACGAGCTCGGCACCAAGGGCGTTGGCGAGGGCGGCACGATCGGGGGCACCGCCGCGATCGCCAACGCCGTCGCGGACGCCCTGGGTCTCACCGACCTGAGGCTGCCCCTGACCCCTGATCGCATCGTCGCGCTGCTGCATGACCGCGCCTGAGCCGGCACCGTATCGGCCCGTCAGCTACCTCGAGTGGAACGCGGCGCGGCGCCCTGACGCGGCGGCGGTGTGGGACGGCGGCGACATCTCCTTCGCCGAGCTGCTCGGCCGCGTGCGCTCGTTCGAGCGCAGGCTCGCCGGCATCGGCGTCGTCGCCGGGGACGTGGTGGGGGTCCACCTGCCGAACGTGTGGCAGTACGTCGCGCTGGAGCTCGCGATCCCGGATATCGGTGCGGTCGTGATGCCCCTTCCGCCGTCGCTCGGCGAGCACGAGATGCGCTGGGTGCGCGAGCGGGTGCGGCCGCGGATCGTGCTCGGTGAGCTCGACGCCCAGGTCGAGGCCGAGCCCTCGATCGCACCCGCGGACCCGGATCGCGTGGTCGAGATCGCGCTCACGTCCGGCACGACCGGCATGCCCAAGCTCGCCTCGCTGAACGCGCGGCTGAAGCAGGTGACCTTCGAGGGCTTCACCTCGCGCCTCGAGATCACCGAGGGCGACCG
>CBJLKR010000025.1:0-16263 GCA_966423695.1 uncultured bacterium
AGCTGATCGAGTCACTCAGGAAAGCGCCGGCCTGAGTGGCCGGCGCTTTTCTTTGGGCACGGGAACGCCTGGGCACATGGTCGCCTAGGGCCCGCTGATCCTCGAGGTTGCCGGCCGATAACATCGGCCTCGATGGCGATCACGTATGTGCGTACGGCGGACCTTCCGCGGGACGTGGTCTCACGGGACTTCGTCGGCGAGCGCTTTGGCGGCGTGGGAGCGTGTGTGCTGTTCGTCGACGCGCAGCCGGGCCAGGGTCCGCGCCTTCACCGCCACAGCTACGTGGAGCTGCTGATCGTGCTCGAAGGGACCGCGACGTTCCGCGACGGCACTTCGACCCGCGACGTCAACGCGGGCGAGATGGCGGTGGTCGACGCCGGCCAGGCGCATGCCTTCGTCAACAAGGGCACGGGCCTGCTGCGCCAGATCGACGTCCATCTCTCACCGCGCTTCGAGACCGAGTGGCTCGAGTAGACCCGCACGACCCGGGGGTCGAGCCGGCGCGCCGGCGCGCGGACGACGCGGGGGACGCGGCCGCTGCGCCGATCCGGGTGGGCACGGGCGAGGCGAGGTTCGGCACCGCGAGCTGGACCGACCCGACGATGACCGCGCCCGGAGTGTTCTATCCGCAGGGCGCGTCCACCGCGGAAGAGCGGCTGCGCTTCTACGCCAGCCAGTTCCCGGTCGTCGAGGTCGACGCCACCTACTACGCGCTGCCGAGCAGGCGCACGTCCGAGAGCTGGGTCGAGCGCACGCCGAAAGACTTTGTCTTCGACATCAAGGCCCACGCCCTGATGACCGGTCAGCCGACGGAGTTGGCGCGCCTCCCGAAGGCGGTCAAGGAGGAGCTGCCGGCAGAGCTGAAGGAGAAGAAGCGGATCTACCGCAAGGACATGCCCGGCGAGCTCCTCGACGGCGTGTACGCGCAGTTCCGCGAAGCGCTCGAGCCGCTGATCGAGGCGAAGAAGCTCGGCGCCGTTTTCCTCCAGTTCCCGAAGTGGGTGTTCCCTTCTAACGAGACGCGCGAGCTCATCCTCGAGACCCGCGACCGGCTGGGCCTGCCGATCGCGGTCGAGTTCCGCCACGGGAGCTGGTTCAACGAGAAGAACGCCGAGCGCACGGTGCGCTTCCTGCAGGACAACAAGATCCCGTATATCGCTGTAGACGAGCCGCAGGGATTCAAAAGCTCCGTCCCGCCCGTGGTCGTGCCGACCAGCGAGGAGCTGGCCGTGTTCCGCTTCCACGGACGCAACGCCGAGAACTGGGAGAAGAAGGACATCCCGCCGTCAGAGCGCTTTCGCTATCTCTACGACGAAGACGAGCTGGCCGACTGGACGCCGAAGATCGCGGCCGTGGCGAAGCAGGCCAAACAGACTCACGTCGTCTACAACAACTGCTTCTCGAACTACGGCACGACCAACGCGCGCGAGGCGGCGAAGCTGCTCGCGGAGATGCAGGCCTAACGCACCCGACCGCTGGAGGGTCCGAGGTGCTTGGTCATCCAGGCCTCCAGCGCCGCGCCGTCGCGCCACACCTGCGCCACCCGCTTGCGCGGCTCCGACGTCGCGATCCACGGCCCGGCCGGCCAGCGCTTCCAGTAGAACAGCCGCTTGTGGCGCAGCAGGTCGGCGCGCGGGTGGTCCTGGCCGTAAGGCGCCGGAACACGCTTCAGCTCCTGGCCCTCGACCTCGTAACCCTTCCTGCGCAGCGCGGCCACGATCGCGGCGAGCTCCTTGCCCGAGCGGTCTGCCGCCACCGCCTCGCGCATCCGCTTGAGCTGGGCGTCGTCGACCATGTACCTGCCGCCGGCGGCGACCAGGCCCTCGGCGTCGAGAGCCACGTATCCCCCGCGCTCGACGTCGGCGTAGATGTTGAGCTTGTAAGGCGATTTGTCCGCGGAGAAGCGGATATCGCGGTTGGGTCGCGACACCCGGCGAGCCGGCCCGAAGCCCGGCTCGAGGTCGGCCAGCAGCGCGACCAGCGGAGCCTTGACGTCCTTCTCGTACTGCGTGCGGTGCGCGTCGAACCACGGCTTGTTGTTGTTCGCGCGCAGGCCCAGGAAGTAACCCTTGAAGTCGCCTTTCCAGCCGGAGAACTTCCCCGCCACCTGCACCGGCAGGGTACTACGCGCCTCGTGCGGAGCTCCTGCGGCAGGCTCTACACATGGAGAACGACCCACAGCGATGCGTTATCCCGTTGAGGGATGAGTCGGGTCGACTGGGCAAGATTGCGCGACCAGTGCGTCGTCGGGCTGGCCGCGATCGTCTTCGTTTGGGCTGCCAGCCAGGTGGTCGGGCGCCTGGTGCACATCGTCGTCGTCGTCCTCCTGGCACTGGTGCTCGCGTTCGCGCTCGAGCCGCTGCTCCGCCTCGCCCAGCGGTTTCTACCCCGCGCGTTGGCTGCGGTCCTGATCTACGCCTCGGCGCTGGGCCTGCTGGCCGCCTTCGTCCTGATCGCCGGCCCGCCGGCGCTGTCCCAGGCCGAGGGCCTGGCGACGCGGCTGCCGTCGTATCTCGACCAGCTGAACGGCTTCCAGCCTCTGCAGGGCACCGACCTGGCGGGCTCGCTGCGCGGCTTTGTGGCGGCCGCGCTGTCGAGCGCGGTGACGGTCGCCACCGCGATCGCGGGGGGCGTCGTCGATGCCGTGCTCGTGCTGGTGCTCGGGTTCTGGTTCATGGTGGACGGGGGCCGGATGGCGCATATCGCCGTCGGCCTGGTGCCCGCCGCGCAGCGCGACAAGGCGGGGTTCGTGAGCGACGCCGTCAGCAGGGTGCTGGGCGCGTACATCCGCGGCCAGCTGACGATGGCGCTGATCATCGGCCTATCGGCGGGCGTGGGGTCATGGCTGCTTGGCGTCCACTACCCGGTGCTCATCGGCATCCTGGCGTTCCTGTTCGAGCTCATCCCGATGGTCGGGCCCATCCTCGCCTCACTTCCGGCGGTGGTGATCAGCCTGACGCAGCCTTTTCCTCTCGTCCTCTACGTGATCCTGTTCTTCGTCGTCATGCAGCTCATCGAGAACAACGTGCTCGCGCCGCGCATCACGGGAGGGGCGGTCGGACTCCACCCGGTGGTGGCGCTGCTCGCGATCGTGGTCGGCGCGGACCTCGGCGGCGTCGTCGGCGCCCTGTTTGCGGTGCCCATCGCGGGAGTCGCATCGGTGCTGACTGCGGCCGTGTGGAAGGGATGGCGCGGCGAGCCCATCGTCGTCGACCGCGGGGGCATGCGCTTTCGATTGCCGCGCAAACGGCAGGCGGCGTAGACATGTAAACGGCCCGTCCTCGGTAACTCGCAAGGGCGCCCACGTTGCCTAAGTGAGAGACCACCCCCTAGGGAGAAAGAGGAGAGGACATGCCGATCACCAACTCGCAAGAGAAATTCGTGCACGAGCTCGCCGACATGTACGACGCGGAGCACCAGTTCCTGGAGGCGATGGGAAAGATGCGCGACAAGGCGTCCGACCCGAAGCTCCAGAGCATGCTCGAGGCACACATGCACCAGACCGAAGGCCAGATTCAGAACCTCGAAGAGGTCTTCGCCGAGGTCGATGAGGAGCCGATGCGCCAGGAGTGCGTGGGCGCCAAGGGCCTCGTGGAAGAGGCCACCAAGATGATGCGCGAGACCTCCTCGCCGGAGCTGCGCGACGCCGTCATCGCGGGCGCCGCTACCAAGGCCGAGCACTACGAGATGGTCGCCTACAAGGACCTGATCGACGGGGCCGAGATGATGAAGAAGCGAAAGGCCGTCAAGCTCCTGACCGCGAACCGCGACCAGGAGACGGCGACCGCGCGCAAGCTCGAGCGGATCGCCCCGCGTCTGGGGAGAGCGGCCGCATGATCTTCGCCACCGTCATCGCCGCGGGCGGGGCTTTCGCGACGCACGCCAGCGCTTCCGGCAGCGGCGCGCAGATCGAGCTGTGGCAGGTGATCAACCTGATCGGCGCCCCGATGCTCGCGGTCCTGTTCGTACGGCCCGTGATCGACGATATCCGCGCCTGGCACGCGGCGCGTCGCGACGAAGCGGGAAGGCCGGCGGGGCGCTAGGTCAGGCGGAACCGGCGGCCGGTGATGCGCTCGGCATAGATCGCCATCCATTTCAACCGCGCGCCGGGCGCTGCGGGCCGGACGACCAGCCCGCGCAGGCGCGCGGACAGCTCGTCGGCGGAAGCGCTGATGTCGTGCGCCGTGCCGTGGACGACGACGCTCCACGCGACCCCGGACCGCCGGTCGACATCGTCCACCTCGAACGCAGCTGCCGTGTAGGGCCCGCGCTCGAGCTTCATGCCGGACGAGGTGCGAAAGACGACCGCGCGCTCGTCGAATGCGAAGTTGACGGGAAAGATCTCGGGCCGGCCGTCGACCACCAGCGCGAAACGGCCGACGTCACGCGTCTTGAGCAGGCGCACACACTCGCGCTCGGACAGGACGGCGGTTCGGGGGGACGGGCTCATGCCTGGAAGGTCTGATCGTATTCCGGGAAGTAGCGCCGGATCAGGGACAGGTCGAACCGGCGGAGGATCGCGCTGGGCGCCTCGCGGGCGAGCAGGAACTCGAAGCTGCGCCGGACCAGGTCCTCGACCGCGGCCTCGCCGTCGCCGGCGCCGTAGCGCTCGAGGTCTTTCGCCGCGACGGTGACGGCGTGCGCCGTCCGCTCGCCGGCTTCGTCGACCTCGACATCGCATGTCCACCCGGCGGCTTCCCGGCGTGCCCTGACTTTCAGCATCTGACACCGAAATGGTGCGCCACGCCCGCGTGGTGAGGGGGAAAATGCCCCGGTTAATTAACAACCGCGGGCTACCCGGGCGGAGATAATTCGACGACATTGCTGGGCCAGGTGGTGTTTGCGGACCCGCCTGTGGCGCTCGTGGCCTACGACGGCGGGGGCACACTCGTCGACGCGAACGAGGCCGCATGCGCGCTCCTAGGCGAGGCCCGGGAAAGCCTCGTCGGCACGTCGGCCGAGGCGGCGGACTGGCTGGTGACCGACGCGGGTGACGCGCCCATGACCGTCCACCCGGCTGTCGCCGCCTTGAAGAGCCGGCGCGCCGTCCGCGGCGCCCTGGTCCGCGTCCGCCGGCCGGATGGAAGCGACGTCTGGCTCCAAGTCGACGCTGTTCCAAGACAGGTCGACAACGGGACGGCTGCGATCGTGCTGGCAAGTCTCACCGACGTGACCCACCTGATAGCGCGCAGCGGCATGAGCGCACGGACTCCAGGCGACCACATCGTCGACGCGGTCACAGCCGCGCTCGCAGAAACGAGGCTCGAGCCGCAGGCGGTCCTGACGGCAGTCACCCGGGCGCTGAGCAAGCTGCGGCCCGCGATCTGGGTGGCCGGAGTCATCGGTAAAGATCCCAACGCGCCGCGGGTGATAGCCAGTGACGAAAACGATCCCGAAATCGCCGCCTACGTCGAGTCGATGCAGCTTTCCGGCGCCGTGACCACGACCCCGATCACGACCCGAGTCATCGAGACCGGTGAGCCGCTACTCCTGCCGAACGTCTCGATCGAAGGGCTCCAGAGCCTTCTCAACGACGAGATTCGAAGCTACATGGGCGTTCATCCAACACCGTGGCCGGAGCGCATGAGCGTGCTCGTGGTGCCGATGCACGCCCGGGGGGCGATCATCGGCACGCTCGGCCTGTTCGAGCGCAGCGGATCGAACCCGCTGAACGAGAAGGACGTCATTTGGGTGCAGGCGATCGCAGACCGCACCGGACTGGCTTTCGAGAACGCGCAGCTGTACGAAGATGCCGTCCGGCGCCTCGACCGCCTTACCGCGCTCCAGGCGGTGAGCCTCACCATCAGCGCGAGCCCGGACCTGCGGCTCACGTTGAAGGTCATCCTGGATCACATCACGGCCCGGCTGAGGGTGGATGCCGCCGACGTGATGCTCCTCGACGAGAGTGACAACACGCTGGTGCTCGCTGCCAGCACGGGCTTTCTCGCGACGGCTGCACCGGACATCCGATTGCCCGCGGATGAGGGAATTCCCGGCCGGGCCATGCAGGGCCGTCGCATCGAGACGGTCACCGCGCTCAGCGCGTTCTCGCAGTTCCGCCGACGGTCGACGTTTGCGAGGGAGGGTTTCAAGGCGTATGGCGCGGTGCCCCTGGTCAGTCGGGGCCGGCTCCTCGGCGCCCTCGAGGTCTTCCACCGCTCGGAGCTGAAGCCGGACCAGGAGTGGCTCTCGTTCCTCGACGCCCTCGGCAGCGTCGCCGCCGTCGCCATCGACAGCTCTTCGATGCAGGAGCGCCTGCGGCTGAGCCGCGACCCCGTGGCGGCGCAGCGCCGGCACGCCCCACTCCCGCGGATGACGTCAACCGAGGCCGAGATCTTCCGCCTCGCGGCCGCCGGCCTGACCAACGGCGAGATCGCCGGCCAAGTCCATCTCAGCCGCAACACGGTCAAGTTCCACATGCGGAAGATCCTGCAGAAGACAGGCGTCGGAAACCGAACCGAGCTCGCAAGCGTGGCGGCGAAGGAAGGCTGGCTTTAGCCCACAACTACCCGGGCGGATAGCACAACCGCCCACCAGGATGTCAGCTGCTAAGTGACCACTCCCTAGCCTCGACTTTATGGCGGTGTGGGCGCGCTCCGTTTCGGTTGACGCACCCTGCGAGCCCGCGCGGGACGATGAAGGCCTCAGCGGCGGCCGGTCCCTCGCGGCCGTCGTCTTGCTGGCCCTGACCCTCGCGGCGATGGCGGCGCCGCCGGCCGGCGCGGTGATGGTGCTGCTGGGCTGGATCCGGTGAAGGTCGCGGAGGGCGCCGTTCTCGGCGCGTACACGGTGCTGGAGCGGATCGGGCGCGGAGGGATGGCCAGCGTCTATCGGGCCTACCATCCGGCGCTGGATCGCTACGTCGCGATCAAAGTCCTTCCCGAGTTCTTCGCCGACGATCCGCACTACGTAGAGCGTTTCCAACAGGAGGCGCGATCGGTCGCGCGCCTGAAGCATCCGAATATCCTCGAGGTCTTCGACTTCGGCTGCGCGGACGCGATCACATATCTTGTTCTCGAGCTCGTCGAGGGCGGCACGCTGGCCGACCTGATGGGACGGCCGATGCAGCTCCGCCGCACGGTCGCCATCCTCGAGCAGGTCGCGTCGGCGCTCGACCATGCGCACGCCCACGGAGTGCTCCACCGCGACGTCAAGCCTTCGAACATCCTGATGCGCCAGGACGGCTCGCCGGTTCTCGCGGACTTCGGCCTTGCCAGGATGGCCGGCTCGCTGCGACGGCTGACCGGTTCCGGCACGGTCATGGGAACTCCCGAGTACATGTCGCCCGAGCAGGCCGCGGACGAGCGCATCGGGCCGCCCTCCGACCTCTATTCCCTTGCGGTCGTGGCGTACGAGATGCTGACCGGGCGAGTGCCGTTCGGCGCCGACACGCCCGCCGCGATCCTTTTATCGCACGTCACCAAGGCCGTCCCCGCGACGCGCGAGGTCAAAGGCGAGCTCTCGGCGCACGTCGAGGGCGTGCTGCGCCGGGCCCTGGCCAAGAAATCCGAGGAGCGCTTCTCCACCGCGGCCGAATTCGTGACCGCGCTGAAGCCGGCGGCATGGCCGGACGACACACCGGATCAGCCGAGCCCGCCACGGACGCTGGTGCGGCGCGACCGCCGCCCGGTGGTCCTGGTCGTCGACGACGGCGAGGCCAACCGAGAGCTCATCGAGGCGTGCCTCGCCGGCATCGACTGCGAGGTGCGCACGGCCGCCGACGGACCTTCCGCCCTGAGCACGATCCAGGAGTGCAGACCCGATCTGGTGCTCCTCGACGTCCAGATGCCGGGAATGGACGGCTACGAGGTGTGCAGGCGCATCAAGTCGAGCGCGGCGACGAGGCTCGTTCCGGTGGTGATGATCACGTCGCTCGACCGCACGGCCGACCGCGTGCTCGCGCTCGAGTCGGGCGCCGACGACTACATGACCAAGCCTGTGGACCGAGTCGAGCTCGTGGCGCGCGCCCGCGCGGCGCTGCGGCTCAAGACCGTGTACGACTCGCTCGACTCCGCCGAGCACGTCATCTTCTCTCTCGCAGCAGCAGTCGAAGCGAAGGACCCGTTCACCGAGGCCCACACCCAGCGCGTCGCCGCATCCGCCCGCGCCGTCGGAGCGCGACTCGGCCTCGGCGCCGACGACCTCGATGCGCTCTATCGCGGCGGGCTCATACACGACATCGGCAAGATTGGGATTCCGGACAAGATCCTCCTCAAGCCGGGTCCGCTCGACGCCGAGGAGCAGATCACGATCCGCACGCACACGCTCATCGGCGAAACGATCGTCGCCCCGCTTCGCTCCGCCACCCGCCTCCTCCCCATCGTCCGCAATCATCACGAGCATTTCGACGGCAGCGGTTATCCAGACCGCCTGGCCGGCGCCGCCATCCCGCTGCTCGCTCGCATCGTGGCGGTGTGCGACGCGTTCGACGCCCTGGTGAACGACCGCCCGTATCGCAAGCGCCAGACGCTGGACGAGGCGCTCGCGACCCTGCGGGCCGGCCGCGCCCGACAGTGGGACCCGGAGATCGTCGATGCGCTCGTGGAAGAGATCGCGCGATCGTCGGCGGTCGGGGCGGCCTGAGACGGCGATGACGCAGTTCCTGGCCTGGCTGCAGGACGCGGTGGCGCTCGCGTTCGTCGCGCTGGGAATCCTGACTGCGGCGGGCTGGATGCGCCGCCGCGATCGGTCGTCGGGCTTTCTGGCGCTGGCGATCGTCCTGCTGGCGTTCGTCTCCGGCGCGGGCCGCCTGCAGGCCCACGTCCCGTTCACGATCCCTCTCCTCGCCGGCGCCGACCTCATCGCCTTCGCCGGCTGCGGTTACGCGCTTCTCCGGTATCTAGACGCCATGATCCCCCTCCCTCAGCGATGGCACGCGGTCGCGGTCGCATCGTTGGCGGCGGCCAGCGCAGCTCTGCTGCTCGCGAGCACCTTGTACGCGTCGAAGACCGTCCTCCTCGCGATCGCCCTCGTGTGGCTGTCGATCTGGGTCGCATGCGTCGGCGAGCCGATCGTGCGCTTCTGGATGGTCTCCCGCCACGTACCGGCGGTCCAGGCGTGGCGGCTGCGGTCTCTCAGCCTCGGCTTCGGCGGCCTGGTCGCGATTCTCTTGGTCGCGGTCTCGATCGGCTCGCTCGTGCGCCAGCCGGGCGTGCAGATCGCCGTCGAGCTGGGAGCCCTGGCCATCGTCCCGCTTCTCTACGCGAGCTTCGCACCACCGGCATGGCTGCGCCGGCAGTGGCGCGCCGAGGAGGAGGAAAACCTCCGCGCGTTCATGGAGCAGCTCCTCGTCGCGGACGATCACGCCTCGCTCGCCGAGCGGGCCCTCGAGCTTGCGACGCACCTCGTCGGCGCCGCGTCGGCAGTGCTGTTCGACGCGGCCGGCGTTCCGGTCACGGCGCGTGGCCTCGACGCCTCCGAGGTCGCCGACCTGGCCGCGCACGCCGCCGAGCTGCCCGAAGGCGTGAGCCGTCCTGTGATCGGCGAGCTGCCGCGCACCGCCATGTCCGTGCCGGTGTCAGGCCTGGCCGGACCCCGCACGCTCGTGGTCGTCGCGGGCCCGTTCACGCCTGGCTTCGGGGCTGACGAGACCGCGCGCATGCGGCAGCTGATGACCGCATTCGTCACGGCCATCGACCGGCGGCACCTGATCGTCGAGCTCGAGCGCGCGAACACCGCATTGAAGGACGCGAACCAACACAAGAGCGTTTTCCTCGCCAACATGAGCCATGAGCTGCGAACGCCGCTGAACGCGATCATCGGCTTCTCCGAGCTGCTGACCGACGCCCGCGACGGCCAGTTCGACGACGCCACACGCAAGCGCTTCGTGGGCCAGATCCTCAGCAGCGGCAAGCACCTGCTGGGCCTCATCAACGACATCCTCGACCTCTCCAAGGTCGAAGCCGGGCAGATGGAGCTCCGGCTGCAAACGGTAGTCGTCTCGGAGGTCGTCGACCAGGTGGTGCGCACGGTCGAGCCGCTGTCCGCGAAGAAGGACATAAAGATTCGCGCGGAGGTGGACGGAGCGGGCGAGGTTCTCGCGGACCCCGGCAAGCTCAAGCAGATGCTCCTGAACCTCGTTTCGAACGCCATCAAGTTCACGTCAGACGGCGGAGTGGTCGTCGTTCGGGCCGCGCGATTGGCGAGCACGATGGAGGTGTCGGTTGCCGATACAGGGATCGGGATCGCGGAGGCGGACCAGCACAAGATCTTCCAGGAGTTCCACCAGGTAGACCAGGGACCAGGACGCCGGCACGAGGGCACCGGTCTGGGTCTAGCCCTGACGCGGCGGTTCGCGATCCTGCATGGCGGTGACGTCCGCGTGAGCAGCGAGCCCGGGAGAGGGAGCGTGTTCACGCTGACCCTTCCGCTCCGCGCGACCGCGACGCCGGCATCCGACAAACCGGTCGCGTCCGGGCGCAACGGCCAAGCAACCGGCCCGCTGGTCCTTGTCGTCGAGGACGATCCCGCGGCGGCGGAGCTGGTCGTCCATCAGCTTCAGGCGGCCGGCTACAGGATCGAGGTCGCGCGCACCGGCACTGAGGCCCTCGCCAAGGCGAATGCCCTCCAACCGGCCGCCATCACACTCGACATCATCCTGCCCGAGGTCGACGGCTGGGAGGTGATCACGCGCCTCAAGAGCGATCCGGCGACGAGCGCGATCCCGATCGTCGTCGTCAGCGTCGTGGACAACCCCGACCTCGGCATCGCGCTCGGCGCGATCGATTACTTCGTCAAGCCGATCGACGGCAAGGAGCTGGTGCGGCGCCTCAACCGGTTCCACCTCGAGCGGCCGGGGCACGACGACGCGCCTCGGGTGCTCATCGTTGACGACGAGGCCGCGAATCGAAGCTGGTTGACCAAAACGCTCGAGCCGGAGGGTTTCGTCGTCGTTGCCGCCACGGGCGGGCGCGAGGCCATCGACCTCGCGAAAGCATCGCCGCCGGACTACGTCGTGCTCGACCTGATGATGCCGGACGTCACGGGCTTCGACGTGGTCGAGGCGCTGCGCGCCGACCCGACCACCCGAGACGTACCGATCATGGTCCTGACGGCGATGAACCTGACCGAGGCGGACAAGCGGCTGCTCAACGGGCGAGTCTCAGAGGTGCTGAGCCGGGGCGCCGCGGGGACGAGCGACATCGTCGGACTACTCAAGCGCGTGGTCAACCACCGCAACGGGAGTGGCTGATTTGGCTTTCATCTTGCTGGTCGAGGACAACGAGGCCAACCAGCTGCTGGCACGAACAGTGCTCGAGCTCGCGGGTCACCGCGTCGCAGTCGCCGGTTCGGGCGACGAGGCGCTGGCGCGGATCGGGCTTGAAACGCCTGACCTGGTCCTGATGGACGTCCAACTGCCTGGCACCGACGGCCTGGCGGTGACTCGCATCCTCAAGCTCGAACCTGTGACCGCGGGTATCCCTGTCGTCGCGCTGACGGCGCACGCGATGGACGGCGACGAGGAGCACGCGCTGCGGGCGGGCTGCGACGGGTACATCTCGAAGCCGATCGACACCAGGACGTTCGCCGCCCAGGTCCAGCAGCACCTCGTCGGCGGCGGCCTGCGGCGGGTGGCCGCGCCGTGAAGGCGCGCATCCTGGTCGCGGACGACGACCCCGCGACGCTCGACCTCCTTACCTACTTCCTGGGCTCGAAGGGGTTCGAGGTGGTGACCGCGGACGACGGCAACCGCGCCGTCGAGGTCGGCTCCAGCGGCGACTTCGAGCTCGCGATCGTGGACATCCACATGCCCATGTACGACGGCGTCGAGGTCGTCGATCTGCTCAAGCGCCGGCACGTGCTACACCCGCTGAAAGTCATCGCGCTGACGGGCGACCTCTCCAGCACAGTCCGGTCGGCGCTTGCGGGCCGGATCGACGCCTACCTGACCAAGCCGGTCGACCTGCATGAGCTCGAGGCCGAGGTGCTGCGGCTGAGCGGCGCCACCAGCCCCGGGTGACCGTCTGAATCGTGGGGCGCAAGCCCCGCGGGTGGGGAACACCCATGGTCGTAATCGCGGGTCGCTGCCGCGGCAAGCTCAGGATCTGGCTCAGGTAGTCCTGACCTCGGCCGGGTTTAACAGATTGAGGCTGCCTCCTCGGCGGCCAACACATACCTACCTTGGAGGTTCAGACAAATGCATTTGATCGGCTTTCTGATCATGGGGGCCATCGTGGGCTGGCTCGCCGGCAAGATCATGAGCGGGCACGGCTACGGCGTCATCTGGGACATCGTCCTCGGCATCGTCGGCTCGTTCGTCGGCGGATTCGTCTTCTCCCTGATCTTTGGTACGCAGCCGAGCGGCCTGATCATCTCGTTCATCGTCGCTCTCATCGGGGCGGTCATCCTGGTCGCGATCGTGCACATGGTTCGGCGCGAGCCGATGCGGACCGCACCCTAACCTACCCGGCGATCGTTCTTCGCTAAGGCCGGCTCCGCGCCGGCCTTTTTCGTCCCCGGACCCCGGCTAGACTGACCGCGCCATGGCGGTCGACGACCGGGATTGATGCCGTCGCCCACCACTTTCGCGCTCTTCGCCCTGGCGACGTTCGCGCTGACGGTCTCGCCTGGCCCAGGCGTCCTCTATGTCGTCGCGCGCACGCTGGGGCAGGGCCGCGCGGCGGGGTTTGCCTCGATGCTCGGCATCGAGTCGGGCGAGGTGCTCTGGCTGGGCGCGACTGCGACCGGGCTTGCCGCCCTCCTCGAGACGTCGACCGCGGCCCTGACCGCCCTTCGCTGGGCGGGCGCCGCCTACCTCGTGTTCCTCGGCGTGCAGCGCTGGCGCCGCGCCGTTGAGCCACCCTCACCTGCGCCTTCGGCGCTAGGCCGGATCTTCGCGCAGGGCACGCTGACGCAGATCCTCAACCCCAAGGTCGCCATCTTCTTCGTCGCGTTCCTTCCGCAGTTCCTCGACCCCGCGCGGCCGCTCGTGCCTCAGGTCGCAGCGCTCGGGATCCTCTACATCGCGATCGCGGTCACCGTCGACGCGTCCTACGTGCTCGCGGCGTCCGCCGCGAGGCGGCTGCTGCGCAGCCCCACGGCGCAGCGTCGCACCGCCCGGGCCTCCGCGGCGACGTACGTCGCGCTGGGTCTCGGGGCTGCCGCTTCCAGCATCAAGTGACCACAGCTAAGCGAGCGCACGTCGCCGGGTCCGTGCCGCACACTTGTGCATCGCATTGCGCACGCTTCTGACGACGGCCGGCGAGACGGCGGCGACACAGACCGAGAACATCACGAGGTGCTTCAGCGTCGCGCACGATGACGGGTTCTGGCTCGACATCGAGGCGCCCGACCAGGACGACTACGACCTCCTCGAGCATACGTTCAAGTTCCACCCTCTGACGATCGAGGACATCCGCCACCAGAACCAGCGCCCGAAAGTCGACGAGTACCTGGGCTACAACTTCACCGTCATCTTCGTCGCGGTCTGGGACAACGACGACGTGGCGATGCGGGAGCAGCACCTCTTCGTCGGCGAGCACTACCTGATCACCGTCCACCAGGAGCCCTCGCCGCAGCTGCGCGAGCTCCAGGAGCGGGTGAAGAAGAGCCCCGAGCTGACGAAGGGCAAACCGGCCTTTCTCACGTACCTGGCCATCGACGCGCTCGTCGACGCCTCGTTCCCGGTCCTGGAGAAGCTCGACGACGAGGTCGATGAGCTCGAGGACGAGATCACCGCGAAGGCGACGCAGCAGCAGCTCACGCGCATCTACCACCTGAAGCACTCGGTGACCGAGCTGCGGCGCTTTTTCGGCGCGCAGCGCGACGTCTTTCAGGCGTTGATCACCCACGGCATCACGCTTCAGCAGCAGGACATGACGCTCTACTACCGCGACGTATACGACCACATCGTGAGGCAGTACGAGACGGTCGACTCGCTGCGCGACCTGCTGACAGGCGCGATGGACGTCTACCTGTCCACCGTCTCGAACCGGCTGAACCAGACGACCAAAGCGCTGACCGTGATCGCAAGCCTCTTCCTGCCGTTGAGCTTCCTTACCGGCTTCTACGGCATGAACTTCTCGTACCTCACCACCGTCCTCGAGAGCCCGTACGAAGCGTTCGCCGTCGGGGTCGGGACGATGGTGATCGCCACCCTCATCCAGCTGTACCTGTTCAAGCGCCGCGGCTGGCTCTGAATCCATGAGCGGGTGCTGCTCGCCGAAGGGCTACCGCTGGGTGTTCAGCGAGCGCAACGCGCGCGCCGAGGCGAAGCGGTATAGAAGCAAGGGGCTCGACGCGACCTCGCGCCGGATCGTCGACTACCTCACGTCCGAGGGCGTGGCGGGCATGACCGTGCTGGAGGTGGGCGGAGGAATCGGTGCGATCCAGGTCGAGCTCCTGAAGGCCGGAGCGGCGAGCGCGGTCAGCATCGAGCTCACCCCGACGTACGAGGACGTCGCGAGGCAGTTGCTCGACGAGGCCGGGCTCGCTGAACGTGTCGAGCGCAAGGTCATGGATTTCGCGGAGGCGTCGCCGGCGGTCGAGGCGGCCGATATCGTCGTCCTGAACCGCGTCGTCTGCTGCTACCCCGATATGCCGAAGCTCGCCTCCGCGGCCGCGGCTCATACGCGGCGGGTGCTCGTCCTCAGCTTCCCGCGCCGGACGTGGTGGACCATCGCCGGGCTCGGCGCCGCGAACTGGATGCTCGCGCTGACGCGGCGCGAGTTCCACATATTCCTGCACCGCCCGAAGAACATCGTCGCGACGTCGGAGGCGCAAGGACTGCGGGCCGCGCACGACGACCGGGGATTTCTGTGGACGGTGGCCGCGCTCCGCAGGACCGCCTAACGCAAGCTCGGGACGACTCTCTCCCTCCAGAACTGAGGATCGTTCGGCACGGTCGCGGGCGCGGTGAAAGAGGGCGGTTCGGATTTGAACCCGGCGCCGGTGTCGAAGAGGACGACAGTCTCGTCGCGCGCGATCCGGCCCTGCTCGACGAGCGCGGCCAGGCCCGCGGCCGCCGCCGCCGTCTCGAGGCTCGCGTAGCCCAAACCGGCCCTGGCGAGCTGCTTTTGGCCGGCGAACATCTCCGCATCCGGGACCGCAAGCGCGGAACCGCCCGTTTCGCGGATCGCCTCGAGGATCAGAAAATCCCCCACCGCCGACGGCACGCGCAGCCCAGCGGCGGCCGTGGCCGCGTCCTTCCACGGCTCGGCGAAATTCTCGCCTCGCTCGAACGCGCGGGCTATGGGCGCGCATCCTTCGGCCTGGACGCAGTAGAAGCGAGGCCTTTCGGGGCCGACCAGGCCAAGGCTTGCGAGCTCGTGGAACGCCTTCCACATGCCGACGATGCCGGTGCCGCCGCCGGTCGGATAGACGATCGCATCCGGCAGCCGCCAATCGAGCTGCTCCGCCAGCTCGAGCCCCATCGTCTTCTTGCCCTCGACCCGGTACGGCTCCTTGAGCGTGCTGAGGTCAAACGCGCCCACCTCGTCGCGGATCACAGCCGATAGCCGGCCGCAGTCGCTGATCAGGCCGTCGAGGAGGACCAGGTCCGCGCCCGTGACGAGGACCTCGACCTGGTTCACGGCCGGCGCGTCGGCGGGCATGACCACGGTGGCGCGCACGCCCGCGGCCGCGGCGTAGGCGGCGAGCGCCCCACCGGCGTTTCCCGCCGACGGTGCGACCAGGTGCGTCGCGCCCAACTCGATCGCGCGGCTGACCGCGACGGCCATCCCGCGGGCCTTGAACGACCCCGTCGGGTTCAGGCTCTCGCGCTTCACCAGCAGGCTCGACAGGCCGAAGGCGCGCAAGGGCTGCAGGGGTGTCGATCCCTCGCCGAGGTACGTGATGAACCTCGTGTCCCGCACCGGCAGCAGCTCGCGCCAGCGCCACAGGCCGCCGGAGGTTCGGGCGGCGAGGGTGTCCCGGCTGAACGTCTCGAGGCTGTACTGAGCCAGCAGCGGGCGCTGGTCGGCCGGATCGAGTCCGATGAGAGCGTCGGCGTCGTAGGTCTTGCCTGACATGCTGCCGAGGAGCGTGGTCAGCGTCGACCCGGTGGGCGCCATCTCGCGAACTCCCTGACGAATTCCAGCGCGTGGGCGCCCTCGACCTGCGACTCGTAGCTGGTGATCGGGTAATCGTAAGCGGGTCCTGTAACCCCTCCGGTTAGCCCCCCGTATGGCTGTGCGTTTCGGGATGGACTACGTCGTCGAGCAGCGGCGCGACCGAATGAGGCCGCTCACCCGCGTGATGTGGCGCGCCGTCGCCTGCATGCTGGCGGCGGCCGCCGTCGGGGCGTGCGGGCCGAGCGGCGCCGCC
>CBJLKR010000026.1:0-16044 GCA_966423695.1 uncultured bacterium
CACCTGGGCCTGGGCGGCGATGTTCAGCCAGACGATGCCGGCGACGATGAGGACGACGACTACGGCAAGCGCGATCAGGATGCGGCGGCCGCCGCGTCGTCTGGGTGCGGGCCTGGCGGCTACGGATGCCATGTTGCCCGCGAAATGTAGCTGAAAGGGGTGGCCACCAAGCCCGGTTTAGCGGTGGCCTTCGATCACCATCACGTTGTCGCCCGTCGCCGCGGCGCAGGAGTACACGCGGTCGACGGTGAACCCCTGCGGGATCGCGCTGATCGAGGTCGCCCCGAACGAGCCTATGTACTTCAGCACCTGGGTCGTCACGTTCACCCCGCGCACGGTGACCTGGGTGACGACGGCGCCCAGGTTCGGCGTCGCCGCGTAGAAGACGACGGTCCACGAGATCGGCGTGCCGCCCAGGTTGGAGTAGTAGAAGAGTCGGGCCGAGGTCGGTGACGTCCCCTGCACGGTCAGTGTGATCCCGCTCGCGCCCGAGTCGGCCAGCGCCTGCTGGATCTGCGAGTTGCTCAGGGTCTCGCGGACGATCGGGCCGCTGTCCACGCTGTCCGTCGGATTGGCTTCGCATGGCGCGTTGGTCGCGAAGGCGACGACGTACGCCTCGGCCGGTGAGACCGAGATCGCCCTGACGATGGCGCGCCAGCGACCAGCCGGCCCCTGGATGTGGCCCGTGACCGGCGAGGCGCCGTTGCGGTTGTCGTGGACGGCGCCCGTCGGGTCGATCACCGACAGCGTCATGAAGCTGCCCGGGTAGCACAGCGCGACGCTGACGACGCCGCCCGTGGAGTCGTAGTCGACCTCCGCGTTCTGGCCGGTCGAGATGGGCTCGCCGGTCGAGGTCTGGAGCGTGCCAGGCGTCGTGCCCTGGGCGACGGCCCTGGCGCACTCCGCCGTCAGCGCGTACGGGTCCTGGGCGTCGCGGCGGATCGGGCGCACCGCGGAAAGATTGCCGTTGGCGTCCGCGTCGATCTCCTGGCCCGCCGAGACCGAGCGCGTCTGCCTGCCGGCGACGGTCACCGTCCCGTCGAAGACCTTGATCAGGTTGGTGTTGTCCTGGCGGACCAGGACCTCGAACTGCGTGCCGCGGACCTGCGCGCTGACGGAGTGCCCGCCGACCTTGAACGACGCCCCGCTCGTCAGGTGCTGGACGTTGACCAGGGTGCGGCCGATCTTCTGGACGACGTCGGCCGTCTGCAGCGTCCCGCTGCGCTGGAGCTGAACGTTCGAGACCTGGACCGTCGTGCTCGGCGACATGCGGACGTACGAGCCGTCGGGGAACTGGATCTCGGC
The DNA here is from genome assembly GCA_966423695.1 of uncultured bacterium. GTDB lineage: Bacteria > Chloroflexota > Dormibacteria > Dormibacterales > Dormibacteraceae > 40CM-4-65-16. Next base: position 1,306 of record CBJLKR010000026.1, read on the forward strand.
GTGGCCCGCCGCCTGGGTCGCGACCTCGTCGCCGGCGTTGAGGGCCTCACCGGGGATGCCCGGGTTGCTGTTCACAGTGACCGGCTGGTTGAAGACGATGAGCGTCGCCGGCGCCGTGACCGCCGCCGATGCCTGGGCGACGAAGAACCAGTAGCCGCTGCCGAGCAGGAGCAGGCCGGCGAGCGCGAGCACGCCCACGCAGCCCAGGCAGCTGCACCCACGACCGCGGCCGAAGCAGCCGCCCCCTTTGGGCGGGGTCGCGGCGGTGGCCGGGGTCGACGGGGCGGTGGGTGTCGGTGCGGCCGGTGGCTCGATCGCCATCGGCCCGCAAGGTTAGCTGCTGGGTATCCGCAAATCGACGACTAAGCGGGCGGGATCCGTGAGCGTGAACACGCGCATGCACGCGGGCTTGCTGAGGCCGAGGCCCCAGGAGACGTAACCCTCGAAATCCTGGACCTGGCGCGCCTCCTTGAGGACCTGGAATTCGGGATGCATGAGGTCGGTCGGGCCGGTGAAGGTCGTCGCGCCGGTCGCCGAGTGCACGGTGACCAGGACGCCGGAGGTGCCGCTGAGGGTCACGCTCTGTCCGCTGCCGCCCTGGGTGAACACGGGTTTGGCCTGGCGCTTGACGGTGTAGGTAGGCACGATCGGGTCGAACTGGAGGACGAAGCGGTCGTAGACGTCCTGCTCCGCCGCTCGGGCCGTGATCGTGTTTGCCACCCCGGTCTTGCCGCCGGACGCGTCCGCGCACGCGAAGTCGGGCAGGCTTGTCGCCGGCGGCGTGGGCGGCGTCACGGGCGGAGCGGAGATCCGGGGGCCGGACGCGCTCGCGGCGGGGGCCGTGCCGCCGGGCGAGAACGCCGCCGAGGGGGTGACGGCCTGTCCGCAGGCGGCGAGAATCGAGATCAGGGCGAGGGCGACAGCCAGGCGCACCGGCCAATGGTATGGTCGAGAGCCGTCGCGAGAGCATTTGTGGGGTCCCCGCGAGTTCAAGCCGCAGGCTCAGAATTCGTTGGACTTAGCCGAGGTGGCGGAACAGGCAGACGCGTCGGTCTCAAAAACCGATGTCCGCAAGGACGTGCGGGTTCGATTCCCGCTCTCGGCACCACAGCCACATCCAACGGCTCGGCGAGCCGTTAGGTTCTGCTCCGGCCGTCGCTACGTCTTTACGGCGAGGGGACGATCCAGGGGATCGCGTACGCCTCGATCATCGCCACGACCCCGACCGCGGCGGTGAGGATGAGGCTGTAGCGGATCACGCGCCGGAAGATCTCGCCCTCCGCCCCGACGCGGTTCACGCCGGCGGCGCCGACCGACAGGTTCTGCGGGCTGATCATCTTGCCCATCACCCCGCCGGACGAGTTCGTCCCGGCGGTCAGGATCGGGCTCACGTTGCCCAGCTGCTGCGCGGTCTGCGCCTGCAGCGGCCCGAACAGCGTGTTCGACGATGTGTCGCTGCCCGTCAGGAACACGCCCAGCCAGCCCAGGAAGGCGGCGACGAACGGGAATATGAACCCGGTCTTGGCCAGGGCGATGGCGATGCTCGAGGTCATGCCCGAGTAGTTCATCAGGTACGCGATGCCGAGGATGAACGCGATCGTCACGATCGGCAGGGCGAGCTGCCTCACCGTCGCGGCGTAGACGCGGAACAGGTTGACCCGGCGACCCATCAGCAGCATCAAGAGGAACGCAATGATGTCCGCGTACAGCACGAGCGAGCCGGCGGCCGCGAGGAAGTCCCACTTGAACGGGTTGTTGTAGGCGGTGGGCTTGGCGACGATTGGCTTCTCCTGGGAGACGAGCGAGACGGGCTTGCCCTTCTTGAGCTCGTACGTCCCCGGCCAGAAGAAGTTCCAGACGGGGAACTTGAACGCCTGCCGGTCCTTGGCAGGGTCGGGCCCGAACCACGGCAGGGGACACAGCTTGTAGGCCGGGCTGCCGCAGGTGAGGTCGGCCGTGATGTTCGCGGGGGTGGCGAGCGCGGTCTTGACGTCGCCGACGGGGTGGCCCGACCAGAACGGCAGGTTGCCCATCTGCCCGATGAGGATCACGACCACCAGGACGACGTACATGCCGAACGCGCGCGCGATCCGGCCGGGGGAATCGACCACGTCGGTGGCCGTCGCCCGCGACGTTGCGGCCGCGGTCCCGGGCAGCTCGGCTGAGCCTCTGGCGATGCGACGCGGCTCCGTCGACACCGGCGCCGCGTCCTCGTGCGCGAACCGCCACTCACTGGCGGGCCGCCAGAATCGAAGCAGGATCGCGAGGCAGGCCATGGAGACCAGGGCCGCGATGATGTCGGTCAGCTGCGGCCCGACGTAGTTCGAGACCAGGAACTGGACGATCGCGAACGAAACGCCGGTGACGAGGACGGCCGGCAGGATCTGCGTCATCCGCCGCCAGCCGGCCAGGACGACGATCAGGTACGCCGGGATGATGATCGAGAACAAAGGCAGCTGGCGGCCGACCATCGCCGACAGCGCTAGGGTCGTCGACGTGACGTCCTTGTGGAGGATCGGGGCGACGAGACCGCCGAGCGTCACGACCGGGATGCCGATCGAGCCGAACGCCACCGGCGCCGTGTTCGCGAGCAGCGCGAGCACCGCCGCCGTGACCGGCTCGAACCCGAGGCTCGCCAGGATCGAGGCGCTGATGGCGACCGGCGCGCCGAAGCCGGCGATGCCTTCCAGGAGGGCCCCGAAGCTGAAGGCGATGAGCAGCGCCTGCAGGCGGCGGTCGGTCGTCAGGCGCGTCAGCGACCGCTTGATCACATCGAAGTCACCGCTCGCGACCGTGAGGTTGTGGAAGACGATCGCGTTCAGCACGATCCAGCTGATCGGCCAGAGCCCGAACGCCATGCCTTCGGTCGCGGCTCCCACAGTGATTCCAATGGGCATGCCCCACACGATCCAGCCCAGAACGAACGCCGTGAGCATCGCGGCCAGGGCGCAGAGCCACGCCGGCAGGCGCAGGATCGCGAGCATGACGAAGAGCACGTACAGCGGCAAGCCGGCGACGAGTGCCGAGAGCAGGATGCTGTCCAGCACGGGCTGGTACGTCTGGTGAAAAACCAGGAAGACCCCCATAGCGCCAAATTCCCCCTCTTCAGGACGCGTTACGCAGGTGGGTCAATTCAACAGCGATCGAGTTCGGTTTGCAACTCACGCCACCGCCGCAGGGTCAGCGCGACGCTGACGATGAAGGCCGCCACGGCGGCGGCGAGCAACACCCAGCCGGCCGCGCGCGGGTAGGCGGGCGGGACGGTGCCGAAGCGACCGTAGTCGGCGAAGAGCGTCGAGTCGGGGGAGTCGGACGACGCGAAGTAGAGGGCGCCGGTGACCAACGTGGTCAGGGTGAGGCCGCCCGCCCAATGGCCCAGGCGCACGAGCCCAAAGCCGGGCACGGCGGTCAGGAACCACAGCTCCGCGCCCAATGGCGACCGCCGCCGGCGCAGCTCGACCACCACCGCGCCCGCTGCGGGAAGCAGCGCTGCGGCGGCGGCGTAGTAGCCGGACCCGATCACATCCGTGGGGAGGAAGGGGAACGGCAGGGTCGTGAAGCGTGTCGTGCTCACGACCCAGGCGGCCCAGCAGAACCAACCCACGAGCAGGAGCTCGGTCAGGACAAGCGCGTACACGGCGATTCGCGCGTCGAGGACCAGCGCCGCCGCGAGGCCGACCACCGCCAGCCAGCACACCGGCGTCTGATAGCCGAACGTCTCGGGGAGGTGTGCCGGCGGGATGCTGATCGTCCATTCCGCCAGGAGCGAGGCGACCGCGCAGAACGCCGCGACGAGATCGAGGACGGTTCGCGCCCGGCTGAACCTACCAGCTACCGCCGCCGCCACCGCCCCCGCCGCCGCCCGAGAACCCTCCACCGCCGAAGCCGCTCGCGCTGCCGGAGCTCGGCGGGGCGGCCGCGATCGCGCTCGACAGGCTCGAGTTCATCGACTCCAGGCTGCTCGAAAGGAGGCCCGCCTGGAACGGCGCGTTGCCGACGTACCAGCTGTTCGTCGCGCTGGTGTCGATGCCTTCGAACGCCTTCGCCCACCGCGTGACGCAGCCGAACACGATCGCGTAGGGAAGCAGCTGCGTGAAGATCTCGGCCTTCTCGGCAAATTGCTGGCGGTACTTCTCCGCCGTGTTCATGTAAAGCCGGAAGCCCAAAGTCTTCTGCATCACCTCGCGACCGGCGGCCGTGCGGCTTGCCATTGCGCGATGGAAGCCGAGCAGGACGAGCGCGACGATGATCACCGCCACCCCGATCAGGCCCCAGCCCAGCGTGACGCCCAGCACGTAAGTCAGGACGCCGCCACCGACGGCGATGACGATCGCGAGCGCGATCGTCGCGGCGCGAACGAAGTCCGGCCTCGCGACGAAGAAGCGGTGGTCCATGGCGTCGCTGTAGATCTGGCTTTCCGTCGACCGTAGGGACTGCTGGAACTTGCCCTTGAGGTCGGAGATCTTCACCTGTTGCTTGCCGTCGGCGAACAGCCCGTCGAACAGCGTGCGCTCGTACGGCAGCAGGCCGGGGCCCTCCACCTGCGTGCGGGTCAGGATCCAGTCGTGCTGGCCGGGCACCTCGGTGATGGTGAGAAAGCCGCGCACGGCCAGGTCGACGATCGTCGCCGTCACGTCCTTCGTATCCGCGGACTCGTCGAGGATGACGCCCAGCTCGGCGGGCCTCAGGCTTTGCGGGGGCTCGAACTCGACGACCACCGGATCGTGATGGAAGACGGGCTCGAGCTCCTCGGGCGTGCCCGCGGCGGGCGTTGCGTAGTAGCGCGTCAGGTAGGCGCGGTCGCGGCCGTGGAGGAGCCAGTAGCGCACCACCAGTCCGACCCCCAAAAGAAGGATGAGCAGGCTGACGCCGACGCTGAGCGGGTTGATCTCGAACGCGTCCTGCGGGAACAGGCGCTTGCGCGATTCCAGCAGCGGAGGCGGCACATCGACCGCGCCCTGGTGGAGCGCGACGACGGCGGACATCTGCTCACCCGAGGCGAGCATCCGCGTCGATTCGAAGGTGGCCGTCGACGAGGTGCCGCTCGAGGTGCACTGCTCGGTCGAGCCCTGTGGTCCTTGGTAGCAGGCTGCCTTCTGGAACGCGCCGGCCGGAAACGTGACCGTCGCCGACACCGATTGCTTCGGCACCGGCCACAGCGCCCCGTCGACGTTCCAGAACAGCTCGTCGTGATCGCTGAAGCGGTTCATCGCACCCGCGACCCGATAGGTGATGACATAGCGCTGTGGGCCGCTGACGATCAGGTTCGGGTCGCCGATCTTGATGACCTCGTTGTCGTTGTCGATCAGCGTCGTGTACGGCCTCGGCCGCGCGCCGTCGGTGACCGCGTCGACGGTGAGGTCGTAGTAACGGTCGTGCGAGTCGTCGTACCGGTAGCGCAACGGGATGGTGCGGAAGATTCCGTGCTTCTGCAGGTTGCCGAAGTCGACGCGGATGTCCTCGGTGATCGCCAGCGTGGCGTCGGGCCCGATGCGGATATCGGAGTGGAACGACGTGATGACCCAACCCTCGTCCGCCTGCGCCTGCGCCGCGGCGGCGGCGACGGCCCACAGGGCGACGAACGTGGCCACGAAGGCTCGAACACTCATTCGCGCCACGTATATTGCCAAGTCCGATGACCCAGATCCGTCACGACGTCCGCAACGTCGCCATCATCGCCCACGTCGACCACGGCAAGACGACGCTCGTCGACGCCCTGCTGAAGCAGAGCCACACCTTCCGCGAGAACCAGGAGGTCGGCTCTCTGATCATGGACAGCAACGACCTCGAGCGGGAAAAGGGCATCACCATCCTCGCCAAGAACACGTCGATCCGTCACGGCGAGGTGACGATCAACATCATCGACACGCCGGGACACGCCGACTTCGGCGGCGAGGTGGAGCGCGTGCTGAACATGGCCGACGGCTGCCTGCTCCTGGTCGACGCCGCCGAAGGGCCGATGCCGCAGACGCGATTCGTGCTGCGCAAAGCGTTCGAGGTCGGGCTGCGCATCGTCATCGTGATCAACAAGGTCGACCGCGCGAACGCGGACCCCAAGGGCGCCCTCGACAAGGTGCACGACCTCTTCCTCGAGCTGGCCGAGGACGCGGACCAGCTCGAGGCGCCGGTCGTCTACGCCATCGCGAAGCAGGGTCGCGCCGGCTTGAGCGCCGATGCGCTCGGACCCGACCTCGAGCCGCTCTTCACGGCGATCCTCGAGCACGTTCCCGCGCCGGTCGTGCAGGACGGCGGGTTCCAGATGCTGGTCGCCAACCGGGCGTACGACGACTACACCGGGACGATGGCGATCGGCCGCATCACGCGCGGCAGCGTCCGGCCGGGCGACGCCGTCGCGGTCCTCGGCGCCGGCGGGGACGTCAGGCGCGCGCGCGTCGTGCAGGTCATGCTGTTCCGCGGCCTCGACCGGGTCGCCGCGCCGAGCGCGTCCGCCGGCGACATCGCCGTCCTGACCGGGCTCGAGGACGTGGCCATCGGCGACACCCTGGCCGACCCCGACTCGCCCGATCCGCTGCCGAGGATCGAGATCGACGAGCCGACCGTGCGCATGACCTTCGGCGTCAACACCTCGCCCTTGACCGGGCGTGAAGGCCGCTTCTCGACCACGCGCCAGCTGCGCGCGCGCCTTTACAAGGAGCTCGACACGAACCTCGGGCTGCACGTGGAGGACACCGCGCAGGCGGAGCGGTTCCTGGTCAGCGGCCGCGGCGAGCTGCACCTGGCGGTGCTGATCGAGACGATGCGCCGTGAGGGCTACGAGTTCGAGGTATCGCGGCCGGAGGCGATTCTCAAGGTCGTCGAGGGCCGGCGGCTGGAGCCGGTCGAGCGGCTGACCGTCGACGTCCGTGAGGAGCACCTGGGCGCCGTGACCGAGGCGCTCGGCCGGCGGCGGGGCGAGATGATCGAGATCGTCTACGACCGGAAGGGCGGTGTGCGGCTCGAGTACCTCATCCCCACGCGAGGGCTCATCGGCTTTCGCAACGCCTTCCTGACGCTGACCTCGGGCGAAGGGTTGATGGGCTCGATCGCGATCGGCTACCGGCCGTGGATGGGCGATTTCCGCGAGCAGCGCAACGGGGCGCTGACCGCCTCCTCGGCCGGCACCGCCCTCACCTACGGCCTCGCGGCCGCGCAGGAGCGCGGGATCACCTTCATCGAGCCGGGCGAGGAGGTGTACGAGGGGATGGTCGTCGGCCTCCAGAAGCGGCCGGGCGATATCCGCGTCAACGTGTGCCGTGAGAAGAAGCAGTCGAACGTGCGCTCGTCGACGTCGGACATCTCCGTTCGCCTGACCCCGGCCTCCCGCCTCAGCCTCGAGCAGTCGCTGGACTTCCTGGCCGACGACGAGCTGCTCGAGGTCACACCAAAGCACCTGCGCTTGCGCAAGCGCTATCTCACCGAGGTCGACCAGTCGCGCGCACGCAGGCTCTCGGAGGCGGCAGGAATAGGGTCCTGAGGTTGTGGGTATACTGTCTGCAGCCGGCGAAGCGCCGGCGCTCACAGTGGGCTGCGATCTCTTTCTCGAACGGGCCTAGCTAGTTGAGTTAGATCCGCCGTTCGAGAGATAGGAGATGGAAATGCCTACAGGCACCATCAAGAAGCTGGTTTCCGACCGTGGCTTTGGATTCATCAAGGCCGAGGACGGACAGGAGTACTTCTTCCACCGCAGCGGCACCGAAGGCGACTTCGACGGCCTCCAGGGTGGCGAGAAGGTGACGTTCGAGGTCGAGACGAGCCCGAAGGGCCCGCGCGCCAAGAGCGTCCGCGTCGCGTAAGAAGCGAACCAGCGAAGCCCGGGCCGCAAGGCCCGGGCTTTTTTAACTCCTCCCCGTTCACGGGAGAGCAACTCCTCCCCGTTCACGGGGAGGTGGCGGCGAAGCCGCCGGAGGGGCTTAACAACCACCGTTGCGCTGACGCCTCGTCCCCGCGACCGTTCTCCCGTGACAAGCTTCCGAACCGCCCGGTCACGCGCGATGCGTACCTCGATGAACTCGACCGAGCTGCTGATCTGGTCGAAGCTTCGACGACGGGAGGTCGACGGCTGGAAGTTCCGGCGCCAGCAGCCCATCGGACCGTATCTGGTCGACTTCTACTGTCCGGCCGCGCGACTCGTCGTGGAAATCGATGGGCCGGTCCACCTTGACGAAGCGCAGTGGTCTTACGACCTCCGCAGGCAAGACTGGCTTGAAGCGAATGGATATCGCGTGCTGCGGTTTCCAGTCGCCGAGGTTACGAGGTCTCTGGGCGATGTGATCGCGACGATCTACGAAGCGCTGCGGGACAGTGAGGATGCCGGACACATTCGTCGGCCCCATCGCCCGGCCGCGCCGCGTTAGCCCCCGAGGTACGCCCGCCGAACCGCGGGGTTGTGAAGCAGCTCATCCCCTGAGCCGCTCAGCAAGATCTTTCCGGTCTCGATCACATAAGCCCGGTCGGCGATCCCCAGCGCGCGCAGCGCATTCTGCTCGACCAGGAGGATCGTCGTGCCGTCCTTGTGGATCTCCTCGATGGCGCGGAAGACCTCGTCCACCATCTGCGGCGCAAGGCCGAGCGACGGCTCGTCGAGCAGCAGCAGACGCGGTCGCGCCAGCAGTCCGCGCGCGATGGCCAGCATCTGCTGCTCCCCACCCGACAGCGTCCCCGCGCTGAGGTCGCGCCGCTCGCCGAGGATCGGAAAGCGCTTCAGCACCTCGGCGATCTTCCTCCGCGTCGCCGCCCCGTCGCGCCGCGCCCAGGTCGCGAGCTCGAGGTTCTCGAGCACCGTCTGCCGGGCGAAGATCTCGCGCCCCTCGGGGACCTGGACGAGGCCGCGCCGGACGATCTCCGAGGGCTTGGCCTCGCCGAGGTCTAGGCCGTCGAAGCGGGCTGATCCCGACTGCGGCCGGATGAGGCCGAAAAGCGTGTTCAGGATCGTCGACTTGCCGGCGCCGTTGGCTCCGATCAGGGCGACGATCTCGCCCCTGGCGACGCGGAACGTCGCGCCCCGCACCGCCACGACGGCGCCGTAGGCCACGGTCAGGTCATCGACGTCGAGGATCGCGTCCGCAGGTTCCCGCGCGATCGTCGCCGACGCCGTGACCTGCTCGACGCCCTCGTCGTCGACGTCGGTCGCGCCCGGCGCGCTGTGCACCTCGCGCTCCCCGCCGGTGCCCAGGTATGCCTTGATCACCGTCGCGTCGGTCGAGACCTCCTGCGGCGTCCCGTCGGCGATCTTCTTGCCGAAGTTCAGGACGGCGACGCGCCGGCAAACGCCCATGACCAGGCGCATATCGTGGTCGATGAGCAGGACCGTCAGCCCGTCGGCATTCAGCCGTTCGATCAGCTCGCGCATGCCGTGCTTCTCGGACGGGTTCATGCCGGCCGCAGGTTCGTCGAGGATCAGGAGCCGCGGCCGGAGCGCAAGAGCGCGCGCGATCTCGAGTCTGCGCTGGTCGCCATAAGGAAGCGTGTCGGCGCGGCGCTCGGCGACCGCTTGCGGCAGTCCCACCGTTTCGAGCAGGGTGTGTGCCTCGCGCACGCGGTGCTGCTCGTCGCCCCGGAACAAGCGCAGCGTGCCGAGTTGGGCGAGCGTGTCGTCGCGTCGCCGGACGTGCATGCCGATGAGCACGTTGTCGAGCGCGGTCAGGTCCTTGAACAGGCGGATGTTCTGGAAGGTGCGTGCGACGCCGAGGGCGGCGATGCGGTGGGCCGGAAGTCCGGTGAGCTCGTCGTCGCCCAGCCAGGCGCGCCCTGCCTGCATCCGGGTGTACCCGGTGACGACGTTGACCAGCGTGGTCTTGCCCGCCCCGTTGGGCCCGATCAGGCCCTGGATCGTCCCCTTCTCGACCTCCAGCGACACGCCGTCGACGGCGTGCACGCCGCCGAAGTGCCGCTGGACGTCAGCCAGGCGAAGGAGCACTTGCCCTGGAGCGCGGCCACCACGCAGGCCGGACGATGGCGAGGCCGCCCCGGCCGACGATGCCCTGCGGCCGGAAGACGATGACCGCGATGAGGAAAACGCCGCTGAGGATGTTGATGTAGTCGCCGGCGCCTCCGAAGATGTACGGCAGGAGCGTGATGATGGTCGCCCCGACCACCGGCCCGAGCACGAACCCCGTGCCTCCGAGGACGGCGAACGTGAGGATCTGCACCGCGCGCGTCACGCCGTACTGCGAGTCGCCGGGATCGACGAAGAAGTTGAGGTGCGCCTCGAGGGCACCCGCGTATGCGGCCATCATCGCGCTGAGCACGAACGCGATCATCTTGTAGCGGGCGATGTGTATGCCCTGGCTCAGGGCGGCAATCTCGTCCTGACGGATCGCGGCCCACGCGTTACCCAACCGTCCTTTGGTCAGCCGCCAGACGACGAACACCACGACGACCAGCGACACGAGGATGATGGGCACCCCGCCGAGAGGATCGGCGTTCGGGTTCTGGAGCCCTAGACCCTCGCCGGTGATGGGCGCGTTGAGGATCACGCCCAGCCGGATGGCCTCGACGAAGCCGATGGTCGCGATGGCGAGAAAGACCCCGCGCAGGCGCAGCACGGGCAGACCGACGAGGACACCCACCACGCCGGCCAGCGCAACCGCGACGACCGCGTTGAGCGCGTATGGAGTGTGCAGATGCAGCTCCATGAGCACCGCCGTGTACGCCCCGATCGCCATGAACGCCGGCGCCGCGAGCGAAAGCTGACCCGAGTACAGGACAAGGAACATCGACGTCGCGACGATGCTGTTGATCCCGATCTGCGAGATCAGCAGCGTGTGCGAGTTCCAGAATGCGATCGGGTCGCTGAAGAGCTGGAAGAAGAAGTCCATCAGATTCGCTCCCGAAGCCGCGTGCCGAAAAGCCCCTGCGGCCGAAGCACCAGCATCAGAAAGAGCGCCGCGAAAGCCACGCCGCCGCGAGCGTTGCTGCCGAACGTGACGAGGGCGAGGATCTCGATGAAGCCGAGAAGGTAGCCGCCGATCACGGCGCCGGGAATGCTGCCCATCCCGCCCAGGACGATGACGGCAAGCCCGCGCACCTCGACGTTGTCGCGACCTATGTAGGGGCTGATATCGCCCAGCGCGAGCCCGAAGAGGATCCCGGCCAGCCCGCCGAGCGCCGATGAGATGACGAGCGTGAGCGTGATCATGCGATCGACGTCAAGGCCCATCAGCCGCGCCGCGCGCGCGTTCTCGGCGACCGCGCGCAGGCCGCGCCCGACCTGGGTGTAGCGCATGACGTAGCCCAGCACGAGCATCAGCGCGATCGAGATGGGGATGATCAGGACCTTGCTCGACTCGAGCGAGAGGTCGCCGATGTGCCAGATCGGATCGGGCACCGTGCCGCTCGGGAACGCGACCGAGTTGGCGCCGTCGACCCACAGCCACGAGAACAGGCTTCCCGTCTTGCCCTGCTCCACGGCGGCCACGATGACGAGGGCGAGCCCGATGGTCGAGATGAGGGCGGCGATCGGAGGGGCCTGACGGCGGCGCAGCGGGCGCAGGCACAGGTACTCGATGACCAGGCCCATGAACGCCGAACCGACGATGCCGATCAGGCAAGCGAGCCAGAACGGGAGGCCGTGGTTGACGACCAGCGAGTAGGTCGCCGCCGCGCCGAGCATGAAGACCGCGCTGTGCGCCAGGTTGAGGATGTCGAGGATGCCGAAGACCAGCGTGTAGCCGACCGCGAACAGCGCGTAGATGGAGCCGATGAAGATGGCGTTGACGATCTGCTGATCCATCAGCTCATCCCATCGTCGCAGCAGGCGGCGAGGAGCGGGGGAGCGGGTGGTGGCTCCCCCACGTCCCTCCTAGCTCGTCGGCGAGATCTTCTTGACCAGGGTGAACCCGCCCTGGCCGTCCATCTGGATGACCCAGACCGTCTGCTTCACGTCGTGGTTGGACGTGAACTGGAACGGACCAAGCGGCGTCTGGATGTTCACGCTCTCCATCGCCCCACGCAGCTTGTCGCGGTCGCCCGGAAGGTCGCTGAAGGTCAGGTTCGCGCGCTTGGCGGCGTCGGCGAGGATCAGGATCCCGGTGAAGCCCTGGGCCGCGAACTGGTCGGGGTCCTTGCTGTACTCCTTCTTGTAGGCGTCGACGAAGTCCTTGTTGGAGGCGAAGTCGTTGCCGATGTACCACGCGCTTGCGCTGCGTGCACCCTTGCCCGCGGCGCCTGCCTGCTTGGAGACCGTGGCGGTGTTGAACCCGTTGCCGCCGAGGAACTGGCCCTGCCAGCCCTGGTTGCGGGCGCTCGTCATGATCTTGGCCGGGATGCCGCCGAGCGACGTGATGAAGATCACATCCGGCTTCAGCTGCACCGCCTGCGTCACGTAGGGCGAGAGGTCGGCGTCGGTCTTGCTGAACGGGATCGTCTTCAGCAGCTCGATGTTGTACTGCGCGACCGTCGCCTGGACGATCTTGCCGCCGTCGCTCGAGAACTTGTCGTCCTGGGCTACGAGCAAGACACCGGTCTTCGGGTGCTGGTCTTCGGCGTACGCCTTGATGTTGTCGGGGATCGCGGTCTGCTCACCCAGGCTGTCGCGGAACACGTACTTGCACGGCGTGGTGTCGGGGTACTTGCAGTCCGGGACGATGTGGATTCCGGTCGTGCTCACCGCGAGGATCGGGGTCTTCAGGCTCTCGGCCAGCGGGTGCACGGCGACGGCAGAGTTGGAAAGCGTCGGCCCGAGCACCGCCATGACCTGGGTCTCCTGGATGAGCCCCTGGGCCTTCTGCGCCGACTGCGCCTTGTCCGAGGCGTCGTCTTCGACGGTGAGCTCGATCTTGGCGCCGTTGATCCCGCCGGACGCGTTGATCTGCTTGACCGCAAGCATCATCCCGTCGCGGCTCTGTGGGCCGTAAACCCCACCGGCGCCCGTGATCGACAGCACCGCGCCCAGCTTGATCGTCTTGCCCGAGTACGAGTTGGACGATGCACCGCCGCCGCCGCCGGTCGAACCGCAGGCGGCGACGATCAAGGCCGTAAGCAACCCGCAGACGACACGCATGCGGCTCATTTCACTCCCCTCAAAACCGAACTTGGCGGACCCTTAACGTAGCAAACCGGCCGTCGTCATTTGGTTTTGACGGGCTTTTTGAGCCGGCTCTTGAGGCGCGGCACGTCGAGCCGGGGCCGCGGGTACTTGGGGTCCATCTCGCGCAGCGTCTCGACCAGGATCATGGTCGCGGCCCAGTTGCGATAAAGCTTGTCGTCCGCCGGGATCACGTACCAGGGCGCCGCCGGCGTCGTGCACCTGGCGACGGCGAGTCCATAGGCGGCCATGTAGTCATCCCAGTAGCCGCGCTCGTCGATGTCGTGCTCGCTGAACTTCCAGCGCTTGTCGGGATCGTCGAGCCGGTCGAGCAGCCGCTGGCGCTGCTCCTCGTAGGAGATGTGGAGGCAGAACTTGATGACCGTGGTGCCTGACCGCGCGAGCTCGCTCTCGAATTTGCCAATCTCGCCGTAGCGGCGCTCGATCACGCGAGCGGGCGCGAGCTGGTGGACGCGCGCGATCAGCACGTCCTCGTAGTGCGAGCGGTTGAAGATGGCGATCTCCCCCGGAGCCGGCAGTCGCTTGCGGATCCGCCACAAGAACCCGTGGCGCTTCTCCTCGGGCGTCGGGGCCTTGAACGAGGTGATCTGAACGCCCTCGGGGTTGAAGCTGCGCATCACGTGCGTGACGGTGCCGTCCTTGCCCGATGTGTCCATGCCCTGCAGCACCACGAGCAGCGAGCGGCGGCGCTCGGCGTACAGGCGCTCGTGCAGCTCGAGCAGCTCCTCCTGCAGCTTCTCCATCTCCCGCTGCGCCTTCTTCTTGCCGTGCTTCAGGCCCGGGGTCGAGTCGGGGTCAACGTCGGCCATGTGGAAATCGGGCCGAGCGCGGAGGAGGTCGCGGATCGGCGACGTCTTGGCCACGTACTGAGGTTACTGGAGTTCTACGGGCACCACGTCCAGCGTGAGGAGCGCCTCTCCGCGGAGCACTGTCAGCTGCAAAGCCGCGCCGATGCTGGCCTCGACCATCAAGCGCTGGAGGTCGCCGGCCTTGCTGACACCGACTTCACCGACGGACACGATGACGTCGCCGCCGCGCAGCTTGCCGCCGGCCGCGGGGCTTCCGGCCACGACCTCGTGGACCTCGACACCTGCCTTGCGGCCGAGCTTGTCGGCGACCGGCGGCGGCAGCGGCCGGGTCCCACCGGCGATCCCGAGGTACGCACGCCGGACGCGGCCGTGCCGCATCAAGGCGGCGAGTATGGCCTGGGTGGTCCCATTCATAGGCACCGCCAGGCCGAGCCCCATGCCGGCGACCGCGGTGTTGACGCCGATCAGGGATGCGCGGGAATCGGCGAGCGCGCCGCCCGAGTTGCCTGGGTTGAGCGCCGCGTCGGTCTGGATCACGTCCTCGATGAACCGCCGGTGCCCGTTGCCGTCCGCGGTCGCCAGCGAGCGGCCTAACCCGCTGACGACCCCGGACGTGACGGACCCCGAAAAGCCCATCGGATTGCCGACGGCGACCACGAGCTGGCCCACGCGGAGCTGATCCGCGTTGCCGATGCGGGCGGGGTGGAGGTAGGCGTCGGCGGCCCGCGCTCTGACGACCGCGAGGTCGGAAAGGGCGTCCGAGCCGACGATGTCGACCTCGTGCTCAGTGCCGTCGACGAATGACGCGCTCGCCGCGCCGCCCGCGGCGACGACGTGCGCCGATGTGACGAGAAAGCCGTCGGGAGTGATGACCACGCCTGACCC
>CBJLKR010000027.1:0-15838 GCA_966423695.1 uncultured bacterium
AGTAGCCGAGGACGTCGAGCTCGGTCTTGTACAGCGACTTGCGGATGCGCATGTCCTCCTTGTCGTCGATGAGGTAGCGCACGTGCGGGTTCTGCACCTCGAGGTTCTGGACGGGGCGAACCTCGGTGATGATCATCTCGTCTGGGCGCCCGACGAGAAGGCCGCAGATCTCGTATGGAAAGCCGTCCGCTCCATGCTCGCGGATCGAGTCGAACGCAGCGCGGCGGATCCTCACCTGGGGCGCGAGCCGTACAGTCCGGTCGACAGGTAGCGGTCGCCCGAGTCGGGGAACACCGTGACCACGACGCCCTCGTGCACGCCGAACTCGGCGAGCCTGCGCACCGCCCACAGCGCCGCACCGCTCGAGTGGCCGACGAGCAGGCCCTCGGTCCGAGCGACCTCGCGCGCCAGGTCGTAGGCGGGCTCCGTCGGGCAGCCCCATATCTCGTCGGCGAGCGAGGCGTCCCAGATCTTCGGCACGATGGCCGTCGGCAGGTGCTTCAAGCCCTCGAGGCCGTGGAACGCGTCTTCGGGCTGCACGGCGATCGTCCTGATCGAGGCGTCGTGCTCCTTCAAGCGCCGCGAAGTGCCGACGAATGTGCCTGTGGTTCCGAGGCCGGCGACGAAGTGCGTGACCCTGCCGCCCGTCTGCTCGAGGATCTCCACCGCCGTGCCCTCGTAGTGCGCGCGGGCGTTCGCCGGGTTCGAGTACTGGTCAGGGTAGAAGTAAGCGTGGGGGTTGAGCTCGACGAGCTCGCGCACCTTGCGGATCGCGCCGTCGGAGCCATCCCCGGCGTCGCTGTACACGATCTCGGCGCCGTACGCCATGACCAGCGCCTTGCGCTCGGCGCTGACGTTGGCGGGCATGACGAGCTTCACCCGGTAGCCCTTGGCCGCCCCCATAAGGGCGTACGCGATGCCGGTGTTGCCTGACGTCGAATCGATGATCGTCTTGTCGTTGGTGAGGGCTCCGCGGCGCTCGCCGTCCTCGATCATCGCCAGCGCGGCGCGGTCCTTCACCGAGCCGCCGGGGTTGAACCACTCGGCCTTGGCGTAGACCTCGAGCCGCGGAAACTCCTTCTCGAAGACACGCACGCGCAAGAGCGGCGTGTTGCCGACGAGCTTCGTTATGCCCGGACTGACGACGGCGGCCATGACGAAAAAGGATACGGAGGGGATTCAGCCCGCGAAGTGGGCGATGAGGATGCCCACGAGCACGAAAACGGCCGCGACTCCGTAGCCGATGAGCGAGCGGCGGTAGACCGTCCCCCCCTCCGGCCAGAGGATGTTGAGGATCGCCTTGCCGATCAGGAACCCGCCGCCGAGCAGCGCCACGGGTGCCCAGCCCTCGAGCACGCCGATGAGCAGGACGATGCTGGCGACCGCGACCTCGAACAGCTGGAGCAGCGTATAGGCGGCCAAGGCTTAGGGGGCGAGCGCTCGCGAGAAGTCGCCGACGATGTCGCGCGGGTCTTCGATCCCGACCGAGACCCGGACCGTCCCGGCGCCCACGCCGAGGTCCCTGCGCTCCTGCACGCTCATCGAACGGTGGGAGGTGATCTCCGGATACGAGATCGTCGTCTCGACGCCGCCCAGGCTCGCGGCGAAGCGGACCAGCTGGAGACGCTCCATCATGCGCTGCACCGCCTCACGCCCGCCGTCGAGGTCGAACGCCATCATGCCTCCCGCGCCGTCGGGCAGGAGCGGGTTCGGCCCTTCGAGGAGCGGATGGTGCACATGCGCGACCCCGCCCATCCCGCGCAGGGCCCGCGCCAGCTCGAGCGAGTTGTCGCTGTGCCGCCGCATGCGCACATCCAAGGTGCGGAGGCCGCGAAGCGCAAGCCACGCGTCGAACGGGCCGAGCGTCGTACCCGTGCGCGCGGAGCGCGACCGCGCGAGACCAACCGTCTTCGCGTCGCCGGCGATCACCCCCGCGACCAGGTCGGAGTGGCCACCGAGGTACTTGGTCGCGCTGTGCATGACGAGCGTCGCGCCGTGCTCCAGCGGCCGGCACAGGATCGGGGTCGCGAACGTGTTGTCGACGAGAAACGGAACGCCACGCTCGGCGCACATCGCGCCGATCGCGTCCAGGTCCGGAACGCGGCACAGAGGGTTGGTGATCGTCTCCGCGATCACCAGCCCAGCGGATTGGACCGCGTGTCGCGTCGCGTCGAGGTCGGTCATGTCGACGAAGACCGGTTCGTAGCCGAGAGGCTCGAGGTCCTGACGCAGCAGCGACGCCGTGCCGCCGTACAGCTCGCGCGTGGCGACGATCGTCACGGGCCGCGGTGTGAGGGCGAGGATCGCGCCGTGCAGCGCGGCCATGCCCGACGCGGTGGCCGCTCCCGCCTCGGCCCCTTCGAGCTCGGCCACCGCGCGCTCGAGCATCTCGCGGTTCGCGTTGGAGTTGCGGCCGTAGTAGTAGCCCGGCTTGTCGCCGCGCACGACGGCGTCGTAGTCCTCGAGCTCTGTGTACACCTGGACCGAGGCCAGCGACAGGTCCGGCGCCAGGGGGCTTCTGGCCCCAAGGTCGCGGCCGGAGTGCACCGCCCGCGACGAAAGCTTCATTGCCGGATCAGCGGGAATTTGCTGCGCGCGGCGTAGTTCGCCCTCTCTCCGAGCTCACGCTCGATCTCGAGCAGGCGGTTGTACTTCGCCACTCGCTCAGAGCGGGCCGGCGCGCCGGTCTTGATCATGCCCGCCTGCGTGGCCACCACCAGGTCGGCGATCGTCGTGTCCTCGGTCTCCCCCGACCGGTGCGAGATCACCGAGCTGTAGCCCGCCCGGCGCGCCAGCTCGATCGCTTCGAGCGTCTCGGTCAAGGTGCCGATCTGGTTGACCTTGATCAGGATCGAGTTGGCCACGCCACGATCGATCCCGTCCTGAAGGCGCTTGACGTTGGTGACGAAGAGGTCGTCGCCGACGAGCTGAACGTGTTCTCCAAGCGCGGCGGTCAGCAGCTTCCAACCATCCCAATCGTCCTCCGCCATCCCGTCTTCGATGGAAACGATCGGGTAGCGGCTGGTCCAGTCCGTGTAGAGCGCGACAAGTCCCGCGGCGTCCAGCGTGCGGCCTTCGCCCTTCAACACGTACCTGCCGTCCTTGTAGAACTCACTCGAGGCGGGGTCGAGCGCGATCCCGACATCCTTGCCCGGCTCATAGCCGGCCTTGCGGATGGCCTCCACGATCAGCTTCAACGCGTCCTCGTTGGAGGCGAGCTGGGGCGCGAATCCGCCCTCGTCCCCCACTCCCGTGGCCAGGCGCTGCGCCTTGAGGACCGACTTCAGCGCGTGGTACACCTCTGCCGTCGCCCGGATCGCGTTGGCAAAAGTGTCCGCCCCGACCGGACACACCATGAACTCCTGCAGGTCGACTGACGTGTCGGCGTGAGCGCCGCCGTTGAGGATGTTCGCCATCGGGAGCGGCAGCATCCACGCCGCATCCTTCCCCAGGTAGCGGTAAAGCGGCAGACCATTTCCGGCGGCGGCTGCGTGGGCGACCGCGAGCGAAACACCGAGGATCGCGTTGGCGCCGAGCCGCGACTTGTTCGGGGTGCCGTCGAGCTCGATCATCGCCCGATCGATGCGCTCCTGGTCCTCGACGTCGAAGCCTTCGAGGCGGCGCGCAATCTCGCCCTCGACGTTGGCGCACGCCTTGAGCACGCCCTTACCGCCGTAGCGTCTCGGGTCGCCGTCGCGCAATTCCACCGCCTCATGCACCCCGGTGGAGGCACCGGACGGGACGATCGCGCGCCCGCGCGCGCCGTCGGTGAACGCGGTGACCGCGACGGTCGGGTTGCCGCGCGAGTCGAGGACTTCGAGGGCCTTCAGCCCGGTCAACCGCGCCATGTTCGAGAGTCTAACCAGCGGCGGAGAAGGGCCCGAAGCCGCGTGTCGGTTGCACGCTGAACCCGTAGTTCAGGAGCACCGTCGCATCGGCCGCCGAGACGCGGGTCGCGTTGAGGACCGCGACGATCAGGTGCCGGCCGGCGCGGGTCGCGGTCGCAAGCATGCAGCCGCCGGCGTTGTCGGTGAGCCCTGTTTTCAGGCCCGTGGCGCCCGGATACGACCACAGGAGCGGGTTGAGGTTGTGCGGATAGAAGGCCTTGTGCGTAGGCGTCGCGGGAATGACTGCGTCCTTCGTCGCCGCGATGGCCGCGAGCTGCGGGTAGTAGGCGTCGAAGTACGCGGCCGTGTGCACCAGGTCGTGGGCCGACATGCCATGGCCGGGCGCGTCCAGCCCGCTCGGCGTGACGAAGTGGCTGGCGACCAGCCCGATGCTCTTCGCCTTTTGGTTCATCTGGCGGATGAACCGGTCGCGCGGAACGAGTCCGGTGGCCAGCGCTTCGGCGGCGTCGTTGCCGGAATCGAGCAGGAGGCCTTCGATCAGCTCGCGCACGGTCAGCTGCTCACCGGCCGTCAAACCCATCACGCTCGGCACGACCTGCGTCGCCTCCTGGGTCACCACGACGACGTGGTCCAGCGATCCGGCGTCGTCCACCGCGACCATCGCGGTGATGAGCTTGGTCAGGCTCGCTGGGGCGCGAGACGTCTCGGGGTCCCGCTCCCACACGACCTGTCGCGCGTCCATGTCGACCAGGTACGCAGCCTGGGCGTGTATCGGGAGCTCCGGCTGGCCGTGTGTGGCGAGCCACCAGGTCGAGAAGTCGAAATGGTCGTAGGTTTTCGGCGCGGGCGCGCTCGCGCTCTGCAGCGTGAAATCGAACGGCATCGTGCGGTTGTGCGCGACGTACACGGTCGTCACGATCGCGGCCGCGATGACGCCAACCGAGACGAACAACGTCAAGCGCTCGCGCTGGCGGCGGCGTCTGGCGCGGCTATAGGTCTTCCGTTCTGAGACGTGGGCTGGTACTGGAAGAACCCCCTCGGGGAATTTGTCGCGTCGGATTCTAGCGGCTGGAGACTAAGCGGCGGGTGCGTGCTCCGGTGCCGTGCGCGGCGCGGGCGGCATCGCGGGCACCGGCGCCGTCGTCGGCTCGTCCAGGCGCGCGGCCAGCTGGTCGCTCGCCGCCTCCATCGTCTGCAGCGCGGTCGCGTTGTCGCCGGCGTTCATGAAAACCGGCTGTCCGTAGTCGTAGATGCGGTACGCCTTCCACGTCACGGCGACGAGCTTGGTGCCGTAAAACGTGTACGTCCCGATCAGCCCCTCTCGCGTCTCCTCGGACCACATCTGGTCGAAGACGAAGTTGCCGTGCGCGTAGGTGATCAGCTTGCCCTTGTACACCTCGACGCCCTGGTACCAGTGCGGGTGGTTGCCGATGACGATGTCGGCGCCCCAGTCGATCGCGTCGTGACCGATCGCCACCGGATCGTCCGGCGTCGGCACGCCTCGGTCGGCCATCGGCTGCCGCTCGTACTCCTTGCCCCAGTGAAACTGGACGACGACGATATCGGCCAGCTGGCGCGCGCGCTCGATCCCCGCCTTCAGCGCCGTCTGGTCGATCGCCTTCCCCACGCCGTTGAAGCCGATGAACCCGAACTTGATGCCGCGCACGTCGATCACCGCTACCGGCCCGAGCCCAGATGTCTGGATGCCGTGCTTCTGCAGCAACTGGTCGGTCAGCGTGACGCCCTCGGCACCGTAGTTCGTCAGGTGGTTGTTCGCGAGGTTGGCGACGTCCGCGCCCATCAGCGTCAGGCCGTCGACGAACCGCGCGTCGCCGCAGAACGTGAACGTCGGTCCGGGGTTGACCGGACAGCCGGGGAACAGCGGTGACTCGAGGTTGATATACGTGACGTCGGCGTTGCGCGTGTAGTCGGCGGTGCGCCGGAAGGGCCACAGGAAGTCATGCTTCACCGTCGCGAAGTAGTCGACGCCGCGCGCCGGGATGACGTCGCCCGTGACGAGCAGCGTGCGGAACTTGGTCGGGTCGTTGCCGACTATGTACTGGGGGTGGAACAGCTCCTGCAGGCTCAGGTCGGGGATTGGGTTGGTACGGTCGGCGAAGGGCGGCTGGTCGACCGGCACCGGGCCGTATAGCTCGCGCGAGCTCGAGGCGACGTTGGTCGCCACGGGCGCCGCCTGGTTGCACGCGGCGACCACCAGGACCAGGGCCAGGAACCGGAGGGGTCTCACCTGACCGGCAATTGTGCCAGCAGATCCTCGATTGCGATCAGCCGGGCGACGTAGGAGCGCACCGGCTCGCCCAGCTCACCCGCGGCGCGGAACACGCGCTGGTTGCCTTCCGCCCGGCGGGTCGCCAGCATCGTCGAGAGGTTCCCGTCGAGTCCCCCGCGCGAGAGAGCGACCTCGACCACGCTCCCGACCCACGAGGCGTAGAGCGCCACCTCCTGCCGGCGAGGATCCCGCCCCACTGTCGGCGCGGGGCTGTGGATGTGCTCATTCCACAGCCGGCGGAGCTTGAGCAGCTCCGGCGACGCTCCCTCCGTCCTACACCGCCTGGAGCTGGGCGATCACCGCGTCGGCGACCTGGCTCGTGCCGACCGCGGTCGGATCGTCGCGCTTCTCTTTGAGGTCGTAGGTCACGCTCTCGCCCAGCGCGATCACGTTGGCGATCGCCTTCTCGAGCGCGTCCGCCGCGGCCGACTCGTCGAGGTAGCGCAGCATCATCACGCCTGACAGCATCACCGCCATCGGGTTGACCTTGTTCTGGCCGGCGTACTTGGGCGCGCTCCCGTGCGTAGCCTCGAACACCGCGCCGTTGGTGCCGATGTTCGCGCCGGGTGCCAGGCCGAGGCCGCCGATCATGCCGGCGCCGAGGTCGGAGATGATGTCGCCGTAGAGGTTGGGGCAGCACAACACGTCGTACTCCTTGGGCCGGAGAACGAGCTGCATGCACATGTTGTCGACGATTCTGTCCTCGAACTCGATGTCGGTGTTGCGCTCCGCGACCTTCCGGGCCACGGCGAGGAACAGGCCGTCGGTGTGCTTCATGATGTTCGCCTTGTGCACGGCGGTGACCTTCCGCCTGCCGTAGCGGCGCGCGTAGTCGAAGGCAAACTGGACGATCCGCTCGGAGCCGCTGATCGAGATCGGCTTGATGGACAGGCCGCTGTCGGGCCGGATCTTCTTCTTCGCCAGCTGCGAGATCTCGGCGACGAGGTGGGTCGCATCGGCGGATCCTTGCTCGAACTCGATCCCCGCATAGATATCCTCGGTGTTCTCGCGCACGATGATGAAGTCGAGGTCGTCGCGCAGGTTGCGCGCGCCTTTGTACGCCTTGACGGGGCGCACGAGGGCATACAGGTCGAGGGCCTGGCGCAGGGCCACGTTGACGCTCCGAAACCCGCTGCCGATCGGCGTCGTGATGGGGCCCTTGAGCGCCACCTTGTTCTTGCGGATGGAGTCGAGCACCGTGTCCGGCAGCGGAGTCCCGAACTCGGCGATCGAGGCTTCGCCCGCGTTCTGGACGTCCCACTCGAACTGGACGCCGGTGGCCTCGAGCACCCGGCGGGAGGCCTCGCAGATCTCCGGGCCCACTCCGTCGCCCGGGATCAGCGTTACTGCGTGCTTAGCCAACCCGTTTGACGAGCGTGCGCGCGCTAACGGTTCTTGAAGTAGTCGGCGTTGATCTGGATGAAGTTGCGCCACTGCTCAGGCACTTCATCCTCCGGAAAGATCGCATCGACCGGGCAAGGATCGACGCAGGCGCCGCAGTCGATGCACTCGTCCGGATCGATGTAGTACATGTTCGCGGCGTCGTCGGTGTGAATACAGTCCACGGGGCACACCTCGACGCAGGAGGCGTCTTTTACGTCGATACAGGGCTGAGCGATGACGTAAGCCACGTTCCGCAAGGGTACCATGCACCGTTAAATGCCCGAGTCTGAGCCCAAACCGAAGCTGATCGAACTCGTGGGGCCTGGCGCCGGCCAGGGCTGGAAGGCCGTGCTCAAGAGCGGCAAGGCCGCCGTCGTCCACGAGATCCCGGTGCCTCCGGCCGAGGCCACGGCCGCCGCTCCGCGCCTGCAGAGGCTGTTCGACCACCGCCACCCCGCCCTCTCCCCCGTGCTCGCGTGGGGCACGGACCAGAACGGCGTCTGGGTCGCGGTCGAGCCGAACGAGGGCACGCCGCTGAGCTCGATCCTGACACGCGGCCCGATGACGCCGCCCACGGCCGCTGCCCTGGGCGTGGCCGTGCTGTCGGGCGTCGCGGCGCTGCACGAGACGGGCATCGCGATGGGCGGCTTCGGCGCCACCGCGGTCCGGGTGACCTCGAACGGCGAGGCGAGGCTCGCCGGCCACCCGGCGGCGGCCGTGCGCGGCGCGCCCTCGCAGAGTGACCTGCGCGCCGACGTCCGCTCGTGCGGCATGGCGGTGTGCGCGGCGTTCGGGGTCGACCCGGCTGGGGCGCCTGCGTCTGCGAACATCCCGCCAGGCTTGGTCGTCACGATGCGCTCGATGGCGAGCGGGGCGATGGGCCCTTCCGCCGACCGCGCGCTGGGCGCCCTCCGCGAGATGGCGGCGCCGCTCCTGGCCCCCGACCGGCAGATGGCGGCGCAGTCCGAGCTGGCGACGCGTGCCGGCGGGCGCGAGGTGCC
Source organism: uncultured bacterium (assembly GCA_966423695.1). Lineage (GTDB taxonomy): Bacteria > Chloroflexota > Dormibacteria > Dormibacterales > Dormibacteraceae > 40CM-4-65-16. The sequence goes on from CBJLKR010000027.1 coordinate 8,523, forward strand.
CGCGATCACGCCCTTCCTGCCGGGTGGAACCACGGCGGCGACCCCGACTCAGCCGACGCCGGCGGCGCCTGCCCCGGCGGGTCCCCCGCCGTTCATCCATGCCCCGCGAGCCGGCGACGAGCCCGCCATCCGGCGCTCGGTCTACGAGCCGGACGACCGGCCGCTCCAGACCTATCCGTCGATACCGGCCGTCAGCTTCCCGCCTGTGGCGCCCGCGGCCGCCGCGCCCGCCGCTGCAGCGTCCGCCGTCGAGACGCCACCCGCCGCTGCGCCGGTGCCGACGTGGGCGGAGGCGCCGCCTCGCTCTGCGGCCCCGTTCGAGGCACCCGCCGAGCCTGCCCCGCCGGTGCCGCCGGTGGTCGAGACACCTCCGGCGTTGCCTCTGCCGATCCCGGAGCCCCCGGCCCCTGCGCCCGCACCTGCGTTCTCGACCTCGCCGCCCGCTCCGGCGCCGGCCTTCTCGACCTCACCGCCCGCTCCCGCTCCGGCATTCGCGACCTCGCCACCCGCCCCGGCCCCAGCCGACCCGGCCGCGCCACCGGCGCAGACGTGGACCCCGGTCGAGGCGCCGGTCTGGAAGCCCGGCGAGGTGCAGCCGCCAGAGCCGCGCGGGACGGGCTACGCGATCGACGCGCCGAAGAAGATCGACCCGGTTCCGCCGATCGCCGCGGCCGCGCCCATCGCGCCCGAGCGCCAGACGTCGCCGCCGATCGCGCGCAAACCGACCGTCCCGCGACCGCCTCGGACCGGCGGGCTCGGCCCGACCGAGCGCCCGGCTTGGCTCGTGCCCGCTGCCGTGGCGGCCGTCGTGATCGTGCTCATCGGCATCTTCGGCGTCGTCGTCCTGCCCCGGCTGGGTGGCGGCACGAACCCGGTCGCCAGCACGACGCCCTCTACCCACCCCGGCGGAAGCCCGAAGGCAAGCCCAACCTCCTCGCCGACCGGCAAGACGGTCCAGACGGTGCCGACGTTCGCGCCGGCTTCGGCCGCGCCTGTGAGCAAGATCCAGATCTGCACCGCCGACGCGCCTTGCGCCATCCCGGGCGGTTCGCCTGAAAGCGGCTCGGCCTGCGACCTCACCTCGTGTCGCGTCGAGGTGGCGATTTACTTCACGGCCGTGCAGAAGAGCGCCCCTGTCGCTTACACGATGAAGTTCTTCGACCGGTGCACGGGACAGACGACGGACCTGCCCGGTACCAAGACCACCACGCCTGCAACAGGCTGGATCGTGGCCATCCCGACCGACCATCTCGCCGTCGTGATCCCGGGCGGGGTGAAGTCGGGCGCCCTGGTCGCCGTCACGTCAGCGCCTGCGGTCGCGGCCTCTGCGCCGCTCCTGCTGGGCGCGGACAGCTGCTAGCGCGAGCGGAGCGAGTAGCGCAGGAACAGGAAGTCGTCGTGCCGCCGCGCGCTCAGCAGCCGGCTCCACAGCTGCTTCCCCGGCAGCAGCTCGACACCGGCGACCATGCCGAGCCTGGGCTCGCGGTCGCGCCCCGCAACCACCGGGCTCACGGTCACGAACGCCTCGTCAAGCAAGCCGGCTGAGACGAGCTCTCCGGCGACGTGCGGCCCCCCCTCCGTGAGGATGACGTCGTAGCCGCGGTCGCGCATGGCCGTCACGGCGGCGTTCATGTCGACCCGTGCACCGGTGCCGATCTCGATGACGTCACACGAATCGGGCAGACGTCCACGCAGTCTCGCGGCACCATCCGCGGTCGTGATCACGGTGGCGCCGGCGACAACCGCCGTGTGCGAGGCCTGGACCTCACCTGAGCCTGTCACCAGCACGAGCCTCGGCCGCTCCCTGCGGCCGAGGTCGGAGCGGAGCCGCGAGAAAACCTGGGCGAGGTCGGGAAAGATGTGCTCCGCCGTCCACAGGTGGCCAGGCGTCGCCCGCAGCGTGCCCGCGCCGAGCAGGACCGCGTCAGCGCAGGCGCGAAGCAGCCCCATGAGGAAGCGGTCCCACTGGTTGCGGCCGCTGATGATCGAGCCCGCCGAAGGCTCGGAGCCGAGCGTGACCACGCCGTCCAGCGAGGACACGAAGTTCGAGTACAGGACGCGGCCGTCGAAACCCAGGCGGCCGTAGACCTGCGCGAGCTCGGCCGGGAGCGTGTAAGCCGGCAGGCCCCCTTCCTCGAAGAGGACGTCGAAAGCTTCGATCAGTGCTCGACCCGCGAGCTCGCCGTGGCGAGGAACTCGGTTCGCAGCTGCGGGTCGCTCTCGTAGTTGCCGCGCCAGAACGACGTCCAGGTTCGCGAGTGGCTCTCGCGGACCCCGCGCATCTGCGTGCAGAGATGGATGGCGTTGAGGTGGACGGCCACGCCGTGGGGCCGGAGAATGCGCACGAGCTCGTCGGCGATCTCGACCCCGACACGTTCCTGGACCGTGAAGCGCCGCGCGAAGACGCGGACGAGCCGCGTGAGCTTGGAGATGCCGATGATCTCCTCGTGCGCGATGTAGCCGATGAACGCATGGCCGTGGAACGGCAGCGCGTGGTGCTCGCAAAGCGAGTAGAACTCAATCGGTCCCTCGATGACCTGGCTGATGCTGCAGTCGGGACCGCCGTGGCATTCCGTTGGGAACGCGGTGAGCAGCTTCGGATCGCCGTCGTAGCCGGCGGTCGAGTCGAACATCGCGCGGATGAATCGCTGCGGCGTGTTCCGGGTGCCGGGGGTGTCGAGGTTCATGCCCATGGCGGTGAAGATCTCCGCCGCGTAACCCTCGAATCTTTGCACCTGCTCGGGCGAGATCTCGCGCCGGCGCGCGTGGTCCCACGGGCTCGTCTCTTCAGGGTCGAAATACATCGACGATGTCATGCTCCTCTCCTTCTCTGGCCGGGTCACCGCCTCAATGTACAGCGGCCCCAAGTGGGATCGAATTCGCGCCTTCGGGATTAGAGTTGGTCACCCGATGAGCCTGAACCGGGTTCTCTCGGTCATGATTCCGGCCTTCAACGAGGAGCGGACGCTCGACGTCATCCTCAAGCACGTCCTCGAGCGACCTGAGGTCGGCGAGGTCGTCGCCGTCGACGACGGGTCGACCGACGGCACGTGGGCGATCATGAGCGGGGTCGCCGCGCGCGATCCGCGGGTGCGGCCGTTTCGCCTCGAGCGCAACCAGGGCAAGGGCGCGGCGCTGCGGCGGGCGATCGCCGAGGTGCGCATGCCCTTTGCCGTGGTTCAGGACGCGGATCTGGAGTACGACCCCCGAGACTACCCAACGCTGTTACAGCCGCTGGTCGAAGGCCGCGCCGATGTCGTCTACGGGGTGCGCGGATTCGCAGGCCAGACCGCGTTCAGCTTCTGGTTCGTCATGGGCAACAAGGCCGTGACGTTCGCCGCCAACGTCCTTTTCGACTGCTACATATCGGACCTCGAAAGCGGCTACAAGGCACTTCGCGCAGACCTGTGGCGGCGGCTGAACCTGCAGGGCGACCGATTCGACATCGAGCCTGACATCACTGCGCGCGTGCTTCGTCTCGGCTATCGCATACACGAGGTGCCGATCCGCTACTACGCGCGCAGCCGGGTCGAGGGAAAGAAGCTGACGTGGGTGGACGGGGTGCGCGCGATCGGGCACCTGGCGCGCCTGCGCCTGGTCCCCTACAGCCGGCTGTTCGGCGCGACGACGGACCGGCCCTACCACCAGGAGCGCCAGCGCCAGCTGGCGCAGCGTCACCCCCTGCTGCCCTAGCCGCCGTTCTGGACGTCGATCACAAGGCGCGTCGGGTTCGTGAGCCACGTCTTGCGGACGCAGCCCTTGCTGTTGACGCCGAGACCGATCTGCACCGTGCCCTCGAAGTCCTCGATCCTCTTCACCTCGAGCAGGCCCGAGTAACCGGTGACGATGTCCGTCGGACCGCTGTACGAGGTGTGCAGGTCGGCGCCGTGCATCACGATCAGGACGCCGTCCGTACCCTTCACCGTGGTCGACATGCCGCTTGGCGACAGCTCGAAGGTAGTCCCGTGGCTTTCGACGCTGACCTGGGCAGGAGCGCCGTTGGCAAACTCGATCGTCAGGCGGTCGTAGCCCGCGTGGGTTCCCGTGCGCACAGCACTCACGTAGGCGATCGGGTTCGCTGACGGTGGGGCGCCGCCTGGCGTGACGCACTCGAACGGTTGCGCGCTGGGGCTCGGGTTGGTCGATGGCGTGGTCGATGGCGTGGTCGCCGGCGTGGTCGCGGGCGTGGTCGTCGGCGTAGCTGTCGGATGGACGACGCCACCGCTCGATGGACGCTTGAGGGGGTTCGCCACGAAGAGCACGCTGACGATGAGCGCGGCAATGACGCACGCGGCGACCGCCGCGATCCAGTAGGGCGGCCGGGCCGCGGGCACCTCGCGCAGGGCCGACCGCACCCGGTCGGGCAGGTTGCTGCTCGGCATGCCCGCGAGTCCGTCGAATGTCCGGTTCAGGTCGCGGCGGAAGTCGTCGTTGCTCATATCAGAACACCTCCTCGATCGTGAGGTCGGCCCGCAGCCGCTTCGCCGCGCGGTAGACGCGCGACTTCGCGGCCGCCGGCGAGACACCGAGCGTCCTCGCCAGCTCCTCGAGCGGCAGGTCGAGATAGAAATGGAGGACGAGCGGCAGGCGTTCGTCCATAGGCAGCTTCAACAGGGCGCGATGCAGGTCGGTGTTGCTCTGTGGCTCTCTGCTCTGATCGCCACTGACCTCGGCGACCTTGACCACCCCCCACCAGCGAGCACGCCGCGTCATCCGGCACTCGTTGGCGACGATGGAGAGGAACCACGGTCGAAGCGACTCGACCCCGCCGCGCAGCTGCCGCACCTTGCGCCAGGCCTTGATCGCGGCCTCCTGGACGGCGTCCTCCGCCGCGTTGCGGTCCCCGAGCATCACGGCGGCGAGCCGGTAGGCCGGGTCGAGGAGAGGCTCGATGAGGCGCGAAAACGAATCAGGGTCGCCGATGGCGGCGCGAGACAAGGGCTCCGGACGCTGCTCCATCAGTGCGGCGGACATTGTGCTGCTGATTGGATGCGCCGGACGGGCATCCGGTTGCAGCCGCCGCTAGGTTTCCTTGCTCCCGGCGGGCGTGGGGCTCGACGGCGCTTCGTGCGGCGCGGGGCCCGGCGGACGCACGCCGAGGCCACCGGAAGGACCGGACGGGCCCTCCTCCCCGCCTCGGTGCTTCCAGCGCAGCTTGGGTGGGCGATCGGTGCGGTACTCGCGGGCGCGCTCCGCGGCGATCTCGAAGTTCTCGCAGAACTTCTCGTTCCCGGTCTGGGTCCGGAGTCCGAGCACGTCCTCGCGCAGCTCGTCCCAGTACAGGTCGAACGCGAAGGCGTCGAAAAGCAGCGCCTCGGGGATCAGGTGGTGGAGAGCCAGGACGCTGATCTCCTCGAACAGGTGGGCGAGAAGCATGTAGTCATCGGCCTGGAGCTTCTTTTGCAAGAGCCGCCCGAACGCAGGCGCGGTGGGCTCGCTGTGCAGGGTGTTCATGATCCCGATGAAGATCTGGGCGTGCTCGGCGGTGACGCGACCGAAGGCAAGCGCGGGCGGGCGGGGATCGTGCGGGGATCGCATGTGGCTTGTCAGCTCGATGATGCTCCAGCGGGCGCCCCGGCGGTGGCCGTGATGCGAACGAAGATGCTCATCACCTCGCCGAGGACGTTCGGCCTGGTCGCTCCGTCGCGCGTGGCGGCCGTGATGGTCCGCGTGTCGAGCTCCATGGTGAGCACCTAGTCCTGCAGGGTCCGCGCCCCGGGCGGAGGCATGTAGCAGGCGGGCCTGGCACGCGTCGCGCCAGGAGGAGGCCGACGAGGCGAGCCTGGCGCGGGACGGGGACCGCGCGCCCCGCCCCGCCCCGGCCCGGTTCGTCCTTGCCGGCTAGCCGGCCGCGATCCCTTCCTGGCTGCCGCCGTCAGGCACGGCGACGACCTGGACCGGGCTCAACGTGCCGCCCGCGCCGATGGAGTACACGTGAACGGTGCCCTCGTGCCCGGCCTGAACGTAGAGGAAGCTGCCCACGGCCACCGAGTCGATCGCCCCGCCGACGCCCGCAGCGGCGATCGGGTTGGCGACGGTGACGGTGGCGCCCGAGACCTGGAACTGGCTGACGTCGCCGCTGGCGGTGTTGGAGACGTAATCAAAGCCGGCGGCCGGCGATATCCAGCACGCAGCTGCCCGGCCATCGCCTGCCGGGGCGCCGTCGGCGGTGATCGTGCCGTCGGCGTTCACGGTGAACACCTGGAGCGAGCTCGTGGCGGCGAAGTTCAACACCATCCGCCCCGCGCCGTCGAAGACGAACGCGAAGGGAACGCCCGCCGCCGGATTGGCCACCGGCGCCGCTGACAGCCTGCCGTCGGGCCCGACCGCAAACACATCTACCGTGCTGTTCGTCTTCGTCGTCACGACGAGGTGCGCGCCGTCAGCCGTGAATCCCACCTCCGCCGGCGAGCTCAAGAAGAACGGGGTGTTGGCGTTGGGGAGCCCGAGCGTCCGCGTCGAACCGGCGATGGGATGAAGCCGGCCGCCCGCGATTCGGTATCCGGCCACCGCACCCGGACCGCCCGCGTCGAGGACGTAGACGAGGTTGCCGGCTACGCCGATGCCGGTCGGGAACAGCCCGCCCGACGACAGCACCTGCGTGAGGGTCAGGCGCGCCCCGTCGACCTGGAAGACCGAGATCGTGTTGCTTCCCGCGTTCACCGCGAGGAGCAGGTGAGCACCGGAAACAAGATGCAGCGATCCCTGCGATGCGAGCGGGTCCGACCCGGCACCGGTTTCGCGCCCGCCCAGGCCGCCCGTGGGATAGCTCGCCGAAAACGCCAACGTGCCGCCGGCGCCGCGCGTGAAAGCGTCGATGGCGTTCCCCAACGGATCGTTCTTCTGCACGAACACGGCCTGGGCGTCGCCCGCGGCCTGCGCGGGGACCACCGCGGCGAGGGCCGCCACCGCCGTCGCCACCAGAACAAGTAACCGAACCAAGATTCGCATGCACGCCTCCTTGCGCGAGATGAAATTCGCGGCCGAGCATGGAGGCGACGCGTTTCGCGCTCGTGACGCGCCGTCACGGCGCCGTCACAAAGTTGCGGAGGCGTCTACGCGGCGGGGAGCCGGACCCAGAAGACGGTCCTGTGGTCGCGCGACTCGGCGCCCACCGTGCCCCCGGCCGCTTCGACGAGCTCTTTGACGATGGCCAGGCCGATGCCCGCGCCGCCGCGCGCGGCGTCGCGTGACTTCTCGACGCGGTAGAAGCGCTCGAACACATGCGGGAGGTCCGCCGCAGGTATCCCTTCGCCTGAGTTGGCGACACTGACGACGCCCTCGCCGCCGGCCGAGCTGACGCTGATCGACGCGGC
>CBJLKR010000028.1:0-15687 GCA_966423695.1 uncultured bacterium
ATCAAGGCCAAGCTCGCCGGCAAGACGCCCTGCGCGCTGCCGGGCACGGTCGCGCCGCGCGGCGGCGACCAGAAGGCGCTGGGCGCCTACATGCAGCAGTACCTGGCGGCGGCCGCGTCCGCCCTCGGCATCAGCCAGACCGAGCTCCAGGCCGACCTGAAGAACGGCCAGTCGCTGTCCCAGGTCGCCGCGGCGCAGAAGGTATCTGAGGCGACGTTCCGGACCAAGCTCATCGCGAATCTCAGGCCGACGCTGGACCAGGCGGTGAAGAACGGCAAGATCACAGCGGCCCAGGAGCAGACGCTGCTCGATCGCTTGCAGAACGGTCCGCTGCCGCTGTGGGACAAGGCGTCGAAGCGACCGAAAGCGCCGGCGTCACCGACAGCCTCGCCGACCACTACCTGACGGCCTCCGGTTCGGTCGACGGTCAGCCTGGCGGGCGCTGCTCCAGGGCGCGGGCGATCCGCTCGCTCGCGCGGGCGATCCGCACCAGCGACACGAGCGCGATCACCGCGGCGGCTATCGCGAGGGCGATCCCCGCCAGATAGATCAGGCCGAACAACGCGATGAAGATCGAGCCGCCGGCGTGCACTAGTTGAGCCCTTCGCCGGGCGGGAGGCCTTCGCCCCCCAGCCGCCGCATCAGCTCCTCCAACAGCTGCCGCGTGTCGGGGTCGGACATCAGCTTCGCCTGCATCTGCTCCGCCGAGCGGCGGATCTCTGGGTCCTCCATCAATCGCTCCGACATCGCCTGGAAGCGCGACGTCATATCGCGCATCGCCACCTCCTGCGCGACCTGCATCAGCACGGGTTGGCTCGCGGCCGCGGCCACGGCCTCGACCTGCACGCGCACCATCTCGATCCCCTTGCAGCCCAGGCACTCGCCCTTCAGTCCGCAGTGACACAGCTGCGGGCGGAGGCGGTCGAGCGCGGCGTGCAGCTCAGAGAGGTCTATCGGCCCGGCCACGACGGAGAGGTTACGCCGGCTTCTCCTTGCCCGCGTACATCGCCTCGATCTCGTCCTTGTGGTGTTCGGCGACCACCTTGCGCTTGACATCGAGCTTCAGCGAAAGCTCGCCGTTCTCCTCTGTGAAGTCGTGGTCGAGCAGGGTGAAGTACTTGATCGTCTCCCATCGTCCGAGAAGCGCGTTGACCTCGTCCACCGTCTTCTGGATGGAGGCGGTGACGGCCTCGCGGTCCATCCCGAGCTTGTTCGCGGCGTCCCAGTCGGCGACGACCAGCGCGGTCACGTACGGCCTGCCCTCGCCGATCGCGATCGCCCGCAAGACCAGTGGGTTGCGCATGAGCCCGTGCTCGAGCGGCATCGGCGCGATGTACTTGCCGCCCGCCGTCTTGAACAGCGACTTCTTGCGATCCGTGATCATCAGGAAGCCTTCGCCGTCGATCTGGCCGATGTCGCCGGTATAGACCCAGCCGTCCTTCAGCACCTCGGCGGTCGCCTCCGGGTTCCTGTGGTAGCCGAGCATGTTGCCTGCGGCCCTGACCAGGATCTCTCCGTCGTCGGCGATCCTGACCTCGACGCCCGGGAACGGCTTGCCGACGGTGAGGAACTTGTGCTCATAAAGCGTGTTCGAGGCGACGCCGGACGATGTCTCGGTCATCCCCCAGCCGTTCAGGATCGGCACGCCGATGGCCCAGAAAAATTCTTCGATTTCGCGTGCGAGGGCCGCACCGCCGCTGATGAAGAAGCGGAGCTTACCGCCGGTGAGAGTGCGGCGGAGCGCGGAGAGCACGAGCCGCTCGGCGATCCTGTGCTGCAGGGCCACGATCGGGCCGGGATTTCCGCCGGCGTGGAAGTTGCGCTTGCCGACCTCGACCGCCCAGTGGAAGAGGCGCCTCCGAGTCGGGCTCGCGTCGCGCACCTTGGCGTGGACCGCCGCATACATCTTCTCGTAGAGCCGAGGCACCGAGCACATCACCGTCGGCTGCACCTCGTGCAGGTCCTCGGCAAGGTGGTCGGGGCCGCGCGAGATCCACAGCGTGCCTCCGTAGACGATGGCCACGAAGATGTCGTTGATGCGCTCGAAAACGTGCGCGTAGGGCAGGAAGGAGAGCGCCTGGTCGGTCTCGCCGATGGGGTGGACCTTGACCGCGGCCCTGCTCATGTCGACGAGGTTGCGGTGTGCGAGCTCGACGCCCTTCGGATCGCCGGTGGTGCCCGACGTGTACACGATCGTGCACAGGTCGTCGGGCCGCAGAGCGGAAAGGCGGCGGGCAATCTCGGGGGTTTGCGTCGACCCGCGCTCGACCCATTGTGCGACCTGGTCGCTCATGAGGGCGATGTCCTTCACCGGAAGCTTGGCGGCCATCTTCGCGTCCGAAGCGATCGCGTACACCGCTTCTGAGTTCGCGGCGATCTTGGAAGCGATATCGGGCGTCGAGTTCGGGTAGATGGGCACCGTGATCGCGCCCGCGGCCTGGATGCCGAAGTCGCTCCAGATCCACTCGAGGCTGTTCTCGCCGATCAGGATCACGCAGTCGCCGGGCTTGACTCCCGCATCGATCAGCCCCGACGCGACCGCGAGTATGTGCCCGCGCATCGCATTCCAGCTCTCGGTGTGCCAGGCGCCGTCGACCAGGTGGTGGACCAGCGCCCGGTCGCCGTACTTGGCCGCCTGGCGAAGGAACACGCCAAGGGTGGTCCTGTCGCTGACGGCCTGGGGGTCGATCTCCTGGGTGCGAGTTATGTCGCTGCTGATGGCGCTCGTAGCGGCTCTATTTGACCGCCTTGATCGTCAGCGTCAGAGTGCCGGATGGCACTGAGACGGTGACCCTGTCGCCCTTCTTGTGTCCGACCAGCGCGCGCCCGACCGGCGAGTCGACGGAGATGCGTCCGGCCGACGGGTCGCTCTCGACCGCCCCGACCAGGTGATAGGTCTCGCTCTCGCCCTCGGTGTCGATCACCTCGATGGTGGAGCCCGGCCCGGCGACGCTCGAGTGGGTGTCCCTGATGATCTGCGCCCGTCCGATCATCTCCTGCAGCTCGTAGATCCGGCTGTCGAGCATGCCGACCTCTTCCTTCGCCTGCTCGTACTCGGGGTTGTCCTCGATGTCCCCGGGCTGGAACGCTTCCTTCAGGCGCTCGCCGGCTTCCGCGCGGCGCGTCAGGGTCACGTCGAGATCGCGCTTGAGCTTCTCGAGCCCCTCTGGGGTCAGCAAGACAGGTTCGGTTAGGTCCATCACTCCAGCCCTTGATTGAATAATAAGCCCGGCGTATGGACCCCTCTGATCTCAGGGCCGAGCTCGCCGAACGGCTGGCGAATAGTACGCCAATCGATGCGGAGACGTTCAATTCCGCCTGCTTCATGCTCGTGCGGGCGCTCGAGTCCCTCGAGTTCAGCACACCGGAGGCGGAGGCGCTTGTCCGGCGCCTCCTCCGGGTGGCCGGGCGGGTCGTCATCGACACCGCCGCGCCCGACTCGTCGGCCGACATCTGGCCGAACACGAAGGAGATGGCGATCCAGTGGCTCGACGAGGCGCTGCGCGCGCTCGGCTACGAGGCTCGTCCTACCGAGTAGCTGCTAGTTGATCAGCCTGGCGGCGGGCGGCGCGGGGGCGTAGTTGGGGTTGAAGTCGATGCCGACCGCGGCCGAACCCGCGACCTTGGCCGTGTAGCAGATCACCTGGCCCGCCAGCGGCGAGCGGTTGCCGCCGTTGATGGTCCAGTTCTGCCCCGGCGTGTAGATCGTGCCGATGTACTGCGTCGACGCGCCACCGTTCATCGTGTTGCTGCACGTGTTCGTCGCGGGCGCGTAGATCACGATCCAGTTGTACTGCTCGCCGGCGAAGACGTAGGTCGCGCCCTGGGCGTTCTGGGTCATGCAGGAGCCCGCCGGGAAGTAGAACTGCACGGCGCCCGGCGTCATCGTCGTGTTCTCGCACGGGGCGATGGGGTTGCCGGGGTTCGGCGAGATCTGGCAGTAGTTCTCGTTGGCGACGTCGCCGCCGGTGTACGGGGCGTACTCGAGCGACATGGGGGCGTTCTCCTGCGACAGCAGGTTGGCGGGCGGCGGGCAGTTGCTGAAGCACTGCGGGTTGGTCTCGTCGTCCGGCGTGGCGCACCCGATCGTGCGGGTCTGGGCGAAGCACTGCGTCGCGGGGTTCGGGATCATGCCGTCCCAGATGTCGTACACGCTCGCACCCGCCGCCGGAGCGACGCCTGGCGCGGCCGCGCCCAGCGCCCAGTTCGCGCCGTTGGGATACGTGCCGCTGGGCGTGCCGTTGACGAACCCCGGGGCGTCGAAGCGGCCGACGAAGCCGAAGTGGTTCGGGTTGAGGTCGCAGCCGTACGGGTCGAGGTAGACGAGGTAGTACTGCGCTCCGGGCGCGTTCTGCGTGATGTTGATGGTGATGCCGATGTTCGATGCCGAGTTCACGGAGCCGGTCACGATGTTCGGCGTCAGGTGGCACGCTGACGGGGCGCTCTCCCGCCGGCACCCTGGGGCCGTGAAGCACGGGTTGGGAGTGATCGTCGGGTCCAGGAAGCGGTCGTAGCGGACCGACGTGAGCTCGACGCCCCACCGGTTGTTGCGGCCAAGGGTGTCCGTCACCCCGGAGTGACAGCCCACGGGGGTGGCGGGGTTCAGCTTGGTGCATGTGGGGCCCAGCGTGACCGTCTCGCTGGCGCCGTTGACCACGTTGAAGTGACCCGCGCAGCCGGCGCCGTTCTGGTCCCAGAACTGCGGATTGGCCACGTTTGTGCTCGCCGGGGAGGACGAGAGCTCTTCGTCCGGCGCCTTCAGCTCGTTCGAGAGCAGGCTGCCGGTGGCGTCGGAGCTGTAGCCGTTGGTCCACGTGTAAACGCCGCCGTTCAGGAAGGCGCAGCTGGCCGAACCGCCGCTCAGGTGGAAGCTCGCGTACTGGCCGGGGTACATCTCCGTCCAGGTGCCCCGGTTGAACTGGCTGTACGCCTGCGGGATCGAGTAGTACCCGACCGAGGGCGCCAGGTAGCCGGGGTCGGGCAGCGTGGGCGCCGGGACGACGGCGGTTCCCGTGGTGTCGCCCGCCGCGCAGGGCGGCGGGTAAGGGATGAACCCGGGCGTCGAGTTGTAGCAGTAGTACTGCGCCACGCCGCAGTTCGAGCCCGCGGCGCCATAGCAGTTGCCGGCCTCGTGCAGGTTGTTGTCCAGGCAGGCGGTGCCGTTGGTGTACACGTCGCCGAGCACGGTCAGCTGGGCCGAGCCGGTGAGGTCCGAGGCGCAGTTCCCCGTGCTGAGTGTCAGCAGGGCCGGCGTCTGGCGCTGGTTGCCGACGATCGACGTCGCCGTGGCGCCGATCGGGATGGTCAGGCCGCCGCCGAAGATCTGCATGAAGGCCAGCGGCAGCGCGTGGCTGCTCGTGAACTGGAACTCGTAGCCGTTGAACTGCGTGTTGGTGGCCACGATGGTCAGCGCGTAGCCGCCGTTGAAGGTGTAGTTGTAGGTGTCCTGCGGCAGGTTGGCCTGCGGTCCCACGAGTACGTAGGTGTGGGTCTGGGAGGTGGGCCCGGCGTAGATGCGCAGGTCCGATTCGTACAGCGCGAGGGATTGCGGGATCACCGTGCCGGCGAGGTCCTGGTAGTTCTCCCACCAGTCACCCGCGGCGAGCGCGGCTGCGTCGACGGCCGTCTGCTGGTCGCGGCGGTCGACGTAGCCGCGGCCGGAGTCGACGGCGAGGCCGAGCATGCCGAACAGGACAAGGATGAGGAGGGCGATCAGGACGATCGCCTGCCCGCCCTGCAGCGTCGCTTTGCGCGACCTAGTTCGAGTACTCGGCTCGGTAAACCGCATATGCCGTGATGACGATGTTGTTGCCGACAACTTGCTGGATGATCGGAGTGATGGGCTGGAACGTGTACCACAGCGTCACCTTGATCGGCTCGTTGCCGGTCGCAGGCGTCACGTTGTTGCAGCCGGCGCCCGTGTTGGGCGGCGGGTAACTGCCGAGGCCGCCGCGCGGCCCGTTCGGCGTGCCGTTACCGGCCGTGCTGGGATCGGTGATGAAGATCCAGCCCGTGTTGGCAGCGGGCTTGGTGGGTGAGCCCTGGGGGATGCCGCCGTTGGGCAGCGGCCCGTTCGGGCAGGCGGGGTTGTTCGCGAGGTCCATGATCACGGCGTGGCCGGTGATCGCGTTGGCCACATCGGAGTCGGTCGGCCAGGTGTGGGAGGTGCCGTTCGGGTCGATGAAGTACGAGGCGCGAACCGCCACGCGGGCGCCTTCGTTGGCCGCCTGCTGGAGCGTGATGTAGAGGTACAGCGCGCGCCCGAAGTCGATGATCCCGAACGTCAGCAGAAGGATCACCGGCGCGATCAGCGCGAACTCGGTGAGGCCCTGCGACCGCTCGCTCTTGAAGTACGACTTGAGCCGCTCGATCTTTTCTCTCATGGCTTGCCCTGGATGGTGAAATGCTCGTTGTAGGCAAGGTCCAGCCCGGAGCCGAACAGCCCCTGGATCAAAGGGGTGATGAGCTGGAAGTTCATCAAGAGCGCGACGTTGATGTCGCCGAGCTTCCAGGAGTTGTCGGTCGGCGCGGACAGCCGGGAACCGGTCTTGTTGCCGGACGGATCCGTGTAGCAGATGTACACGTTCACGTTCTGCGCCGCGACCGGGTACGCAGCCTGGGGATACGGCTTGTTCCCGTCGGCGTTGCTGTCCGACGGCAGCAGGCAGCCGCCCGCCGACATCAGATGGATCTGAGGGTCCGTGAACCCCGCCCCGTACAGCGCCTGCTTGACCGCCGTGACGACGTCGGCGTCGTCGAGGAAGTTGTTGGTCCGGGCCGCCGTGTTGAACCAGGCGCCGTGCCGAGCCCCTTCGCGGGCCGCGCCCTGGAGGGCGACCGAATAGTAAAAGGCGCGGGAAAGGTCGATGAGTCCCATGGCGAGCAGCAGCAAGACCATCGAGGAGATCGCGAACTCCACCAGCGACTGGCCGCGCTGCCGCCTGCGGTGAACGCCCGTTCGACCTCCGGCCGGCATAGTCAGCGCAATAGGATGCACCATCTGCACGCGGTCTAACGTGGCTTAAGCCGTTTTCAGTCGCGGAAATCGAATGAATCTGGCAATGAATTCGTCAGGGGCCGGCGAAGGCCTCCAGCTGCGGCGACGGACGGCGGCGCTGGAGCTTGCGCAGCAAACGTTTCCGGCGCGCTTGTAGGCCGGCCGCCGCGTCGGGCATGCGGCGCTGCGCGTCCTCGACGACCGAGAGCGCGGCCGCCGGGTCGCGGCGGCGCCACTCGAGCAGGCGGGCGCGGGCGAGCGAGACGCGGATGTCCTCGCGCGCGTTTCCCTCCAGCCACGTCAGCAGGTGGTCCGCGCCGGCGATCGACCCGCGGCGCACCAGCCTCCGCGTCAGCAGAAGCCCGGCCGTCGCCGCCGCCTCGCCGCGGGCGAACGCGGCCGCGTTGCGCAGCGCTCGCCAGCCGTCGGCCCGCGCGCCTCGCCGCCAGCGATGCCGGCCCAGGGCCAGCCAGTCGTCGGCGTCCATGTCGACGTCCGCTCCCTCGAGCCGCCGCAGCAGCCTCGAGTGCAGGTGGACGAGGCTGATGACGTCGAGCCGGTTGTGCTCGAGCGCCGCCTCGAGGAACTCGCGCGAGCCTTCGCGGAGGTAGCCGAAGTACGCTTCGGGCACGAGCGCGCTGGGCAGCGGGTCGTCGCGCTCGTAGCCGAGGACGCGTTGCTCGACGAAACGCAGGGTGCAGTTCTCGAGGCGGTGCTGGTACAGCGCGCGGACCAGCGTCAGCAGATCTACGTGCGGCGCGTCGCTGAGCTCGCCGGGCATCCGGGCCATGACCCAGCGCGTGCGCAGGATCGGCAGGTCGAATGAACCGCCGTTGAAGGTCGCGACTCCGTCGGCCTGGTCGAGCTCGTCGCGCAGCGCATGAAGGAACGCGGCTTCCATGCCCGGCTCGGGAAGGAAGAACTGCGCGACCCGCAGTCCCACGCCGATGGGCGTGGCGACCGAGGCGGCGAACACGTACGTGCCGGCACCGCCGGCCAGCCCGGTCGTCTCCGTGTCCAGGTACGCGATCCGGCCCGGGTCCGGGTCGAGCGGCGGAAGACCGATGACGTCCTGGCGCATCGCGGCCACGCCGAACGGCGTCGGCGTTTCTTCGAACCCGCGCGGCAGCTCGAAGCTGCGCACCGGACGGGGGCGAAGCGGGGTGGCGCCTAGACGGGCAAGGCGCTCGCGCAGAGCAGTCTGAGGCAAGCGTCTTTGGCTCCTTCGACGAGATGCAGGGGACCGATGCAGGAAGGACACCCGGCCGCGCATGGGCAATCGCGCACGAGCGCCGCGGCGTCGTCGAGGAGCTCGCGGTGCAGCTCGTGAAGGCGGTGCGCGAAGCCGACACCGCCCGGGTAGACCTCGAAGACGGTGACGGTGGGCAGTCGCGTCGTCACAGAGCGCACCTCGGCCACCGAGCCGAGGTCGCGCGGGTCGCACATCAAGCGCAGGGACGCGATGTGGCGTAGGGAGTGCGCCATGCCCTGCAGCCCGGCCTCGAGAGTCTCCTTGCCAAGCGCGCGCCAGACGTCTTCGTCGACCGTGATCCAGTAGCCGGTCGTGTGCAGCGTCTGCTCGGGCAGATGGATTGGGCCCGCGCCGATGTTCTCGTGCGTGTGGAACCGAATCTTCTTGAACATCGACGCGAGCGAGGTGACCTTGACCTCGCCGTGCGAGCGGGTCAGCGTGTCGCCTTCAGGGCCCGCAAACGTGTCGAGCACCTGGACCGACACCGACGCCAGCGCGTCCGTGTAGTAGTCGACCTCGACCGGGTGCACGTACGCCTTCTTCTCGTCCCAGTCGAGCTTGTCGACGTGGTACTGAGCGCCTTCGTGCAGGTACACGGCCTCTTCGTGCAGCAGCACCGGCGCGGTGAACTGGTCCATCTCGCCGATGACCTGCGGCCGCGGCTTCGACGTGTCGATGATGACGACGTTGTCGGCGAGGATGCGGCGCAGGTGCACCTCCTCGGCCGGGAAAGCCTGGCGGCTCCAGAACCAGCGTCCCGCCGACCGCGTCGCCGAGCCGTCCTCCTCGAACAGTTTCAGCAGCTCCTGTACGTCGGCGCGCCCGAGCCTCTCGTCGTCCACGAACGGCAGCTCGAACAGTCCCGCCTGCAGATGCGCGGCAAGCAGCAGCAGGTTGTCGGGGTCGATGAGGCCCTCCTCGGGATCGGTGCCGAGGAAGGACTCCGGGTGTCGGACGATGAACTGGTCGAGTGGCGAGCTCGACGCGACGAACACGCCTGTGGAGCCGGAGCGGCGCCCAGCGCGGCCGAGCTGCTGCCAGGTCGAGGCGATCGTCCCCGGGTAACCGACCAGCACCGCGGCCTGCAGGCTGCCGATGTCGATGCCGAGCTCGAGCGCGTTGGTGCTCACGACGCCGGTGATCTCGCCTTCGCGCAGGCCCGCCTCGATCTCACGGCGGTGCAGCGGCAGATAGCCCGCCCGGTAGCCGCGGACGCGCTTGGATGCATCGAGCCGCGGCGCGAGGTCCTGGCGTAGGTAGCTCAGCATCACCTCGACCTGGAGGCGGCTGCGGCAGAAGACGATCGTCTGCACGCCGTTGCGGATCCACGGCGCGGCGATGCGTCGCGCCTCGAGCATCGAGCTGCGGCGGATGCCCAGCTCGCGGTTGACCAGCGGCGGGTTGTAGAAGACGAGCCTGCGCTCGCCGCGCGGCGCGCCGCTCCGGTCGACGAGCGCGATGTCGTCCTCCTCGAGGAGCTTGAGCGCCAGCTCCCGTGGATTGCGGATCGTCGCCGAGGCGCAGATGAAGGTCGGCCGCGAGCCGTAAAAGGCGCAGATGCGCTTCAGGCGGCGGATCACGTTCGCGACCTGGCTTCCGAACAGCCCCCGATACGTGTGCAGCTCGTCGATGACGACGAACTCCAGGCTCGAGAACAGGCGGCGCCAGCGCGTGTGATGCGGGAGCAGCCCTGTGTGCAGCATGTCGGGGTTCGTCATGACGATGTGGCCGCCCTCTCGGATGGCGGTTCGGCGCCCGGGCGGGGTGTCGCCGTCGTAGGTGTCGACCCGCACGTCGATGGGCAGGCCGGCCTTCAACGCCCCGAGCTCGGCGAGCTGGTCCTGCGCGAGCGCCTTCGTCGGGAACATGTACAGGGCGCGACGCTCGGGGTTCTCGAGGAGGCGCTGCAGGACGGGCAGGTTGTAGCAGAGCGTCTTGCCGCTCGCGGTCGGCGTCACGACAACCAGGTGTCGTTTGCCGCGCACGGCGGTGTATGCCTCGGCCTGATGCGAGTAGAGTCGGTCGACGCCGCGCCTCTTCAGCGCCTGGGCGAGCTCGGGGTGGAGGTCGTCCGGCAGCGGGACGAAATTTGCGGGTGATGCCGGAACCACGTGGTCCAGCGTTATGTCACCTGCATACTCCGAGGGGTCGAAGAAAGCGGACATACGTTCGGAGGTTAGTCGAACATCCGTTTGCAGTCAATAGACGAACCGGTCGAGGAAGCTTCTGAGCCACTCGCGGCCGAGGAGACGTACTCACCCGGGTCGGAGGCCGACTTCGAGCGCTTGTACCGCAACACGTACCGGCGCATCCTCGGCACTCTGATCACGCTCGTGCGCGACCAGGCGACGGCCGAGGACTGCGCGCAGGAGACGTACGAGCGGGCGTTCCGGCACTGGAAGGAGTGGCGTCCGGAGGCCTCGGTCGAAGCCTGGCTGCACCGGATCGCGATCAACGTGGCCATCTCGGACCGCCGGCGCTGGCGGCTTCGGCAGGCCGGCGAGCTCATACGCCGGCTCGGCCGTCCGGTGGAGACCGCCGATCCGGCCGAGGTCGCGCAGCGCTCGGACCTGGTCAAGGCGATGAAGAAGCTGCCGACCAAGCAGGCGGCAGCCCTGGTCCTGCGCCACTACCACGGCTACAGCAACCGCGAGATCGCGGCCGCCCTCGGGGTGCCCGAACAGACGGTCGCCTCCCGCCTCGGCGCCGCCCGCAAACAGCTTCAGGCCGTGCTCGGGCGACCGGCCGAATAATGGTTGGACGGCTGGGGATCGGCGTTATCACTTTTCACTCATGAGCGATTTCGAACGCGAGCTGGAGCAGGAGCTGCACAGGGTCCTCGACCCGATCGCTTCGCTGCCCACCCCGGCCCGGCATTCGCCCTCGCATGGGGCGTTCGCCAGGATCTTGGGCGGGGCCGGCGCCGCCGTGACGCTGAAGCTGGTGTCCGGGGTCGCGGTCGCCGCGGCCGCGGTCACTGTCGCCGGCGCGGCCGCGACCGGAAGCCCAAATCCGGCCGTCTGGGGCCAGCAGGTCAGCGACTACGTATCGGCCTGCCAGCACAAGCTGGCAGACGGTCAGCACGGAATCGGGGACTGCGTTAGCGCGTTCGCCAGCACTCATGGTCAGGCCGTCGCTAGCGACGCTCGCCACCAGGGGGCCGGCAATGGCAATGGCAACGGCTCCCAGAACTCGCACGGGAACAACCCGAACGCGAACGACCACGCCAAGACGAAGAGCAAGGACCAGCCGGTCCCGGGGCCGACGTCGCGCGGGAGCGACCCGGAGCCCGTCGACCCGGCGATGCACCCGCAGGTGACGCCGCCGGCGCCGCGGTAGTAAGAACCCTTCCTCTCGTGGGGGCCGGGCCGCAAGGCTCGGCCTCTACTTTTTGTTGGCCATTTGGATACAAACGGCCCACCGTTGGCGCTCGCCCTCAGCCCTTTGGATACGAACGGCCCACCGACGGCCCTCGCCCGCGGCCCTTTGGATACAAACGGCCCACCGAAGCGCTCTCCGGCCGGGCCGCAAGGTCCGGCCTCTACCTTTCTATGCGCTGTCCTTCTATGCGCTGTCCTTGGGCCGTGTCGACGACGTGGACGCCCAGGCCGGCGAGCTCGACCCGCAGCTGGTCGGAGCGCGTGAAGTCCCTGGCCGCCCTGGCCTTCTCGCGCTCCTCCAAAAGCTCGGCGGCGCCGGCCGGCAGCGCCGCCGGTTCGTCCGTCCGCTCCAGCTCCAGGCCGAGCACCGCGTCCCAGGCCCTCAGCGTCGCGGCCTTGTCGCCCACCGAGACGTCCGACTTCACCAGCTCGGAGACGAGCGCCATGACGCGCGGCAGGTCGAGGTCGTCGGCGACCGCCTCGCGAAACCGCGCGTCCGATGCACGATCGACCGACCCTTCGGTTTGCGACCAATCGCGGACCTTCTCTCGCAGCTGCCGCAGCGCCCGGTCGGCGCCTCCCAGGAGCTCGGTGCTGAAGTTCAACGGCGCCCGGTACCTCGCCTGGAGCGCGAGGTAGCGGAACGCGAGCGGGTCGAAACCCTGCTCGACCAGCTCGGTGATGCGGAAGAAGTTGCCCGCCGATTTCGCCATCCGCGTTCCGGAAAGCATCAGCAGCCCGCCGTGCATCCAGATCCCGACGACACGATGGCCGGCGACCGCCTCCGACTGGGCGATCTCCGCCTCGTGGTGAGGGAAGACGTTGTCCGCGCCGCCGGTGTGGATGTCGAAGCGGTCGCCGAAGATCGACATCGACATCGTCGAGCACTCGATGTGCCACCCGGGATAGCCGGGGCCCCACGGGCTCGGCCACACCTGCAGCCGGTGCTCGCCAGCCGCCTTCCACAGCGTGAAGTCGCCGGGGTGACGCTTGCGCGGGTCGGGCTCGCCGCGCGCCCCGGCGAGCAGGTTCTCGGTGGTGTTGCGAGAAAGCTTTCCGTACGCGGGGAAGCTCGCGATGTCGTAGTACACGGTGCCGTCCACCTCGTACGCGTGGCCGGCGGCGATGAGCTTCTCGATGAGCTCGACCATGCCGGGCACGAACTCGGTGGCGCGCGGGTACCGCCGGGCCGGGCGGATGTTGACCAGCGCGAGGTCGTTGAAGAACGCTTCGGTGTACGCGCCGGCGATCTCCTCGGGGGTCTTCTTCTCCAGCCGCGCAGCGACCAGCATCTTGTCCTCGCCGCGGTCGAACGAGTCGTCCGTCAGGTGGCCGACGTCGGTGATGTTCATCACCTGCTGGGTCGCGTAGCCGAGGTATTCGAGGCCGCGGCACAGGAGGTCGGGCAGCATGAACGTCCGCAGGTTGCCGACGTGCGCGTAGCGGTAGACCGTCGGGCCGCACGAGTAGACGCGCACGGCGCCCGACTCGAGGGGCTTCAGCTCTTCCTTGCGCCGCGACAAGGTGTTGTACAGGCGGACGGTGGGCAGGCTCAATCCATCTCTATGCTCGCACTCAGATGAATGCCGTCCGGCTCATTGGCGCTTCGGCGGAAGCGAGCGACATCCAAGGACGCGTACTTGTGCACGACCTCGGCCCGGACCTGCGCAAGGGCACCGTCCTGCGGCCGGAGCACCTCGCCCGCGTCCGGCAGGCCTCCGAGGTCCACGTCGTCGAGCTCGAACCGGGCGACGTGCACGAGGACGCGGCCGCCGCGCGGCTTGCCACTGCCATCGGCAGCCCAGGGCTGCGGCCGTCCCCGCCGGTGCAGAGCCAGGCCCGACTGGTCGCCTCGCACCGCGGCCTGGTCCGCGTCCGGGCCGACGTCGTCGACGCCATCAACGCGCTCGGTCACATCTCCGTGTTCACGTTGATGGACGGCCAGGCGGTCGCCGACGGTGAGGAGGTGGCGGGTTGCAAGGTGACGCCGGTCGCGGTGTCGGGCGCGCTGCTCGACGAAGCCGAGCGGATCTGCCGCGATTGCGGTCCCGCCGTCGAGCTGGCCGCCTTTCGAGCCCTGAAGACTTTCGTCGTCGCCACGGAGCGCCTCAAGCCGAAGGCGCGCGACCTGTTCCGGACCGCGGTCACCGCCAAGCTCGGCTGGTACGGCGCCGAGGTCATGGGCGTGCGCGAGGTCGCCCGCACACCGGAGGCGGTCGCGGCCGCGTATGCGGAAGCGCTGGCCGCCGGCGCCGAGCTCGTCCTGTTTGCCGGCGCATCGGCGATCGACCCGCTCGATCCCGCCTACGCGGAGCTTACCCACGCCGGCGGCGAGCTGCTGCAGCTCGGCGCGCCGATGCACCCGGGCAGCATGCTGTGGCTGGGCCGGCTCGGCCCCGCCGCGGTGGTCGGTGTCGCGTCCTGCGCGGGCTTCGGGCGCAACAGTTCCCTCGACCTGCTTCTTCCTTTCGTGTTCGCGTACGGCCGCGCCGACGCCAAGGACCTTCTGCGCCTCGGCCATGGCGGCCTCATCGAATCGGGGGCGGGGAGGCGGTTCCCGCCTTACGCGTGAGCGATGCGCGGCATCTCGAGGTCGGGCCATTCGGTGCCGGACATCGCAGCGAGGTAGCGATCCACCGACTCGACGAGCGGAGTCAATCGGACGCCCTTGTGTCGCGGGAGGTACGGACGCAGATACGCCGCTCCGCTTCGCCATTTGTTGACCGCGCCGCGCCGGTTGTGGTTCGAGTAGTGCAGGCATCCGGCCGCCACCTGGATCAAGCCTTTGTAGAAGGCTGCGTCAGGCCCTTTGCGATCGGGCTTCCACTCCTCCTCCCACACCTCGTGGGCCTCCCAGTAAAGGCCGCTGTTGAAAAGCTCGACGCCCCGCAATAATCGCGGCGTGGACGAAGCCCGCGCCGAGTATTCGCGCGTCAACCTCTCATCCGACCCCATCTACCGATACCTTCGCATCACCAAGGGCGGCCCCGGCGGCGTCGCCGGCCAGGCCTCGGAGCAGGACCTGGTCGACGCCGCCTGGCTGCAGCGGCTGCGCCGCATCCACCAGCTGCAGAGCGCTTGGTGGGTCTTCGCCACCGCCGAGCACTCGCGGTTCCAGCATGCGCTGGGCGCGATGCACCTGGCCGGCGATTGGACGCGCCACCTTTACCCGTCGCTCAAGGTCGCGTGCCCGGACGCCCCGTCCGCCCAGCTGGTCGAGGAGACGATGCGCATCGCCGGCCTGCTGCACGACGTCGGCCACGGGCCCTTCGGTCACTTCTTCGACGAGAACTACCTCGACACCTGGGCTATCGACCACGAGGACATCGGGCGGGTGCTGATCACCGGACCGCTCGCCGAGGCGATCGCAGAGCTGGGAGCCTCACCGGCCGCAGACTTCGAGCTCGGCGAACGCATCGACCCACTGTGGATCGCGTACCTCATCTCGTCGCGCGACCTGGAAGGCTTCGAGCCGCCAGCGTGGCTCGCCGTCCTGCGCCCGGCGTTGATCGGCGCCTTCTCCGCCGACAACATGGACTACGTCCCTCGCGATTCCTATATATGTGGCGTCTCGGCGGGGCCCGTCGACGTCCAGCGCATCGTCCACTACTCCTTCATCTCCGAGCGAGGTCTGACGCTTCACGCCCACGGCGCCGAGGCGCTGTACATGTTCCTGAACTCGCGCCTGTACCTCTACCACCAGGTCTATTTCCATCGCACCGTGCGCCGCATCGACCTGCAGCTGCGCGAGGTGTTCCGGCCGACGCTCGACCTCGTCCTCGGGGGAAACCCCCTGGAGAGGCTCGACCGCTACCAGCAGCTCACCGAGTGGTCGCTGCTGTCGGACGTCGACCATTGGGCGCGCGAAGAGAGCGACGCGAGGCGGAGGCAGTTGGGTCAGGCGTGGGCCGACGTCGTCGCGCGCAAGCTGAAGTGGAAGCTCATCTACGAGGGTCACACCGACGCGCGCGATGTGCCGAGCGGCGCGCTGAGCGTGACGCGCGAGGACTTCGCGCGGCGGCTCCTCTTCCACGACGACTGAAACGTCGCGGGCGAGG